>JAXDMI010000063.1:0-6171 GCA_034666145.1 Myxococcales bacterium
TCGGACCGTACGTGGTCGCGAACATCGTGGAGTGACGGCCGTACGCCGCTGCGTTCAGCATCGGCTCGCCGGCGGGCGTGAGGTCCGCGGTGCTGAACAGGTTGAGGAGAGAGACCTGCGAGCCGCCTGCATGGCCGTTGCCGTTGTTGGCGCGGCGGTTGACCGACGCGCTCATCTGGTAGCCGACGGCGAGCTTGTCACCGACGAGACCGACCGACGGCTCGGCGACGTACTTGTTGTTCTTCGGGTCGGAGCGCACCGCGATCTTGCTCGCGACGACGGCGCCCGTGGCGACGTTGAACTTGGTGATGCGGAATCCGATTTCGGCGGGCTGGTTGTTGGCCTCGACCTCGGCGACGAAGCCTTCCGTCGCGCCGTCGGCGACGACGACCTGCGGGCGGCAGTGCTGCGCCGTGTTGGAGTAGCGCTTGAGCCAGTCCATCGTGACGGTGCCGTCGGCCGCGACGGTCACCTTGAAGGCCTCGGCAGCCTGGTTGTTGTACTGCATGCCGACGACGAACGAGTTCGGGCCGACCTGAGCGATCGAGTGCGGGCCGCGCTGGTTGTTCGGGTTCTGGACGTTGATGCCCTGCTTGAGGGCCGTCTGGATCAGGTTCGTCGGCTTGAGGAGGTTGTTCGCGCCGCGGGTGTTGTTCGGGATCTTCTGGATGACGCCGGCGCGGTCCGCGATGAACATGACGGGCTGCGGGTTGTTGTTGATGCCGTTGTCCTCGCTCGCCGCGATGATGATCGTGTGCGTGGGGGTGAAGGCGATCTGCGGGCGCATCCAGGTGCGCTCGCCCTCGAGCGCGGGGAGGTCGATCTGCGGACCGGCCGCAACGCCCGTCTGCGTGAGGTGAGCGAGCGCGAAGCCGCCCTGCATGTAGCTGTCGTTCGCCGCGTTCTGGTTCTTCGTCGCGGCGGAGCGCGTGAACGTCGTTCCGAGGAGCACGTCGCCCGGGGTCGTCTTGGCGTCGAACGTGAACTGCGCGTCCATGAGGCCGGCGCCCGTGTTCTTGCCGATGCGCGGCGCGCCGTTCTGTACGGGGCCGAGCAAGTCGCCCTTCAGCCAAGTCGTCTGGAACGTGTTCAGGACGACGGTGTCGCCCGCTGCCGTCGGGTCAGCGTGGGCATAGTCCCCCGCGAACATGGCCAGCGTCGCAACCACACCTGCACAAATGCGAGACGTCTTCATAGCGGGCATCCTCCAAAACAACGAAACGGGTGGTGCGAGTGCCGACCTCGCCAATCGCTCCCCAGCGCGGCTCGAATCAATTGCGCTCAGTCGCCGTATTAGTCGCGAGCTGAACGCTCAAATCTGTGTCTTCCGAGATGACGCTCAGCTCGCGCGATACGGGCTTGGAGCTCTTGAAGATCTGCACGCTGCTGACGAGCGCGTCTTTGTCGGTCGCACCCGTCTCCGACGCCTGCAGGGCGACGGGGACGTGCACGCGGACCTTGCCGTGATTGTGCTTCGGCAAGGTGAAGAAGAAGTCCGAAGAGATCGTTGCAAACTTCTCGCCGTCGGCGTGCGCGATGACGTCGTCACCGGCCACGAGCTCGACGGCCTTGATGCCCTTGATGTCGACGCCGAAGCCGGCGACGAGCTTGGCGACGTTGTACTTCTGCTCGCCGTCCTTGGTCTTGTCCATGAGGAGAGCGTCGGAGAGCGCGCGGCGCTTCACGAAGCCGACCATCTTGCCGTCGACGTAGATGCGCGTGCCCTTGACCGCATCGCCCGAGGCGTACGGGACGGCATCGGAGCACTCGCCGTCGGCGCCGACGTGGCAGGACTTCTTCGCGTCGATGAGCGGAGAGGCCTTCTTGACGTAGATCGTGACCTTGCGGATCTCGTGGACGACGAACTCGTTCTTGAGGCCTTCGGTGTCCCAACGAACCGTCGCCGCGCCGGAGCTGCCGGAGAGGAACTGGAACTGGAAGCGGTTCTTGTCCTTGAGGAGCTCGCTGCCCTCGACGCTTCCGATGCGGTCGTTGTTTCCGTGGAGATGGATCGACTTGACGCTCTCGGGAGCGACGCCGATCGCCTTCACGTAGTCATAGAGCTTGTAGCGCACCGCGCCGCCCTCGAGCGTCTCGGAGGGCATCGAGGGGAGATCGCCGTAGCGAAGGACCGAGGCCTGCACGCCGTCGACGAACACGCCGACGTCGAGGCCCATCATCTTGCGCGCGCCGTGTTTCGGGTCGTTCGGATCGAGCTTGCCGTCGCCGCCTTCGCCGGCCTTGGCGGCGGCTTCGGACTTCGTCGCCGCGGCGAGGGCCGCAGCCTGCGGGAACGACGCGCCGCTCTTGTCCGCGTTGCCCGTGTTGCCAGCGACCGGCGCGAGCTCGGGGGTCTTCTTCGAGCAGGCGGCGGTGGAGACCACCACGCCGGCGACGACGACCATCCAGAGCGGCGAGGTCAGGGGGTTGCGGAGCGAGTTTGCCATCGGGGACGGCGAACACTGGTGCACTGGCTGTGCCGACCGCTCCAGGGCGAATACCTACATCGTAGCCTTTGCGGATCTTGCGGAAAGCCCCGGGTGTCACCTTCGAGCAAACCGCTGTAACGGCGATGTAACTCGGATCCAGTGATGGCAACACTCGTGCTCAGCGGAAATGTGCGCTGCGCGATCCGGTGATCTGGGAGGCCGCATTTCGCTGGATCCAAGCCTCTCCAAGTGAGCCTCCGAGACCGCAAAAGGATCGTGTACGAGTGGCGTGAGAGCGGACGCCGAACGGCGAAAAGCCTCGTCCGATCAACGTCGAACGAGGCTTTGATCCGCGGGGCAGAACCCCCGCGGGTGTGGTGACGATCCCCCGCTGAGCGAGCGCGGAGCCGCGCTCTCTGTTCGCGTTGGTTCGCGTTGGTTCGCGTTACTTCGCGCCGAAGTTCCCGGCGCGGAGCTTCGCCTCCTTCTGGAGGCCGACGACGTCCTTCTTCGCCTTCACCGTGATCTCGGAGCCGTTGTCGACGTCCTTCACGTCGACCGTGGTGTCGCCCTCGACGACGATGGGGCAGCGTCCGAGGCCGCCACCGCCCTTGCCCTCGGAGTTGTGCTCGACCTTCGGGGGCTCGCCCATCTTCGCGACGTCGGCGGTGTGCTTCGCGCGGTCGCGGATGTCCTTCACCTTGTCGGCGGCGCCCGGGGGCGCGGTGACGGTGACGACGACACCCTCCTTCGAGTCCTTCACTGTCGTCTTCGCGCCTTCGACGGCGCTCGGGCAGTGCGCCATCTTGTGGATGCCCGCACCGGCCGACCCGGCCATCGCCGCGTCCTTGTCACGCTCGCGGGTCTCGCGACGGAGCCAATCGACCTCGGTCTTGTTGTTGGCGAGGACGGTGGCCTTCACGCCGTTCGGCAAGTCCGCGGTGGTGAGCTTGGTGTTGCGCATGACGATGGTGCACCGGCCGTAGATCCCGTGTCCGCTGCCCGAGTGATCGTGCTTCACGCCGGCATCGACCTCGTTCTTGTCCGACTCGACGAGCTTCACCATGCGGGCCTTGATCTCCTTGGCCGCCGCATCGTCCTTGCCGGTGATGGAGATCTCGATGCCGCCCTCGACGTCCTTGAGCGCGACCGTCGCGCCTGTCGCCGCCGACGGGCAGTTCGACATGTGACCGTCCGTCGTGCCCGCGTCGCCCATCGCCATGCCCGCGTCGGCGGTGGCGGCTGCGTCGCCGGCCATCGTCGTGGCGGCGTCGGACACCGTCGTCGGGGTCACCGAGGCGGACGGTGTGGGCGCCGGCTCGCTCTTCTTCTTGTCATCGCAGCCGGCGGCGCCGAGGGCGAGGCCCGCCGCGAGGACGAGCGCGAAGGAAGCCGCAAGGCGAGAACCGGAGCGAGAGGAGAGGGCTGAGAGTCGGCGCACGATGGCCTCCTGGCGAGAGATTTACGGCCTGAATCAAGCCGCTTTGCGCGCGATTCTGAGCCCCGAACGGCACCGGAGGCAACTCTTTACACGCGTGTTACAAGGGCTCGGGAGCAATCTCGCAAGGCGCCGGCTTGACACGCGATTTCGCTGCCGTAGGGTGCCGCGGCATGCGCCGTATCGTCGTCGTCGCCATCGCCTGCCTGTTTGCGGCGGTTGGACCGCGCCTCGGCGGGCCTCGTGATCGAGCCGCCGGCGGGCCCTTCGTCTACCAGCCGCCCGAGGGCTTCGTTCTCGAGAAGGGCGATCCCGCAAAGTCGATCAACGACGACATCAGCGCACGCGATCGCGAGTGGGTGCACCCCGCGACGTTCGGTCACACGATCGCGCCGCGCATCCACCTCAGTCCATCCACCAAGGGCGGCACGGTCGAGGCCGCCGATCTCGCGCGCATCTCCGAAGGCATGCCCGGCATGCTCGAGCCCACGGGCGTGTCGTGGTCCGAGGTGCGCCGCGAGACGCGCACGCGCGCCGATGGTGCGCGCGTCGGGCTCATCGAGGGCGAGTGCACGAAGACCACCGAGCAGCTCGGCGCCGGTCCCGTGAAGGTGAAGTACCGCCGCCTCCTCTTCGTGTTCCCGACCGATGAAGGCTCGGCCGTCACGACCGCGGTCTACGGCACCGACGAGACCGCCACGTGGCAAGCGGCATTCGAAGGCAGCATCGACAAGGCGCAGGGCGTCGCGCTGCGCGTTCCGCCGCCGCCGACGTGGATGTACTTTGCATGGGGTGCGGCGGGAGCCGTGCTCGCGTGGCTGGCCGCATCGCTGAAGGCGAAGCGCGATCTCCGCCTCTCGATGGCGCCTCCGCCGATGCCGCCGCCGAAGGATCGCAAGCCGTGAGCGCGATCGCCGGGTGCGGTCTGCACACCGGCGCCGCCGGCTCCGTTCGCTTCGTGCTGCACGAGGGGCCCGTCGTCGTCCACGCCGGCGGCATCGACGTCGCCCTCGGCGATCTGCACGTGGTGGATACGTCGCGCTCGACCACGGTGGCGAACGCGAGCGGCAGCGTTCGCATCGCCACGGTCGAGCACGTCTTCGCGGCGCTCGGTGGGCTCGGCATCCACGCCGGCGTCGCCGTGATCATCGAAGGACGCGAGCCACCGCTCGCCGACGGCGCCGCTCGAGCCTATGCCGACGCGCTGCGTGCGCTCGGCCCCGCGCTACGCTCGTCGCCGCCGCCGCTACGCGTGGCGCGCGCCGGCGTCGTCGAGATCGGCGCCAGTCGCTACGAGCTCGCGTGCGCCGATGCCGTCGACCTCGAGGTGGTCATCGACTTCGACGACGAACGCATCGCGCCCTCCGCCTGCTGGGCCGGTGACGCCGAGGATTTCCGGGCTCGCATCGCCACCGCGCGCACGTTCGGCTTCGAGCACGAGGTGGGAGATCTCCTCGCGCGCGGCCTCGCCTCGCACGTCACGCCGGAGAGCGTCGTGGTGATCGGAAGGGATCGTGTGCTCGCCGCGGGCGCGGCGTTCACGTCCGACGAGCCGGCGCGGCACAAGCTGCTCGATCTGATCGGCGACCTCTACCTCTACGGTGGACCACCGCGCGGCCGGCTCCGCGCCACACGACCGGGCCACGCTGCGACGCACGAAGTGATGCATCGAGCCCTCGCTGAAGGCCTCGTCGTGCGCGACGCGCGGTGATACCGCCGATCCACCGGACGCCGCGAGAACCGCGGGCCGCGTTGCATGGGTGTAACGAACGCTCCGTCGAGGACCGCCGTCTCGCGCACTTGCGACGGCACTTTCGCGCGTGAACGCAATTCACCGTCGCGGAACGGAACCTGCTCATTGCCCTTTCGCGGACGCCATCGCGAAAGAGAACCACCATGTATGATGCACGTATCACGCAGCGCCCCGCGCGCATCGCGGCTCTCCTCCTGGCCCTGACGGCGCTCGCCGCTGGCTCGTCGATCGGCTGCAGCGGCGACGGCGGCTCCGATCCACAGACCGGCGGCGGCACGTTGCTGCCCGCGCCGGACCAAGGCACCGACCAGAGCGGCACGCCCGCGAAGTCTCCCACGACGCCCACGACGCCCGGCACGAGCGCGACTGGTGCGGCGACGAACACACCGGGGACTACGCCGCCCGCGATGGACGCGAAGCCCGGCACGAGCGCTTCGACGTGCCCGACGAACGGCGCGAAGGCAACGAGCATCGCGACGAACCACACGTCGTCGCCGCACACGCTGCCGGACATTGCGGCCGATGACTTCGCCGCGACCGCGACCGGTTCG
>JAXDMI010000064.1:0-3927 GCA_034666145.1 Myxococcales bacterium
CGCGACAAGTGCAGCCCGACCGAGGTGTGCCTGCCGTGCCTCATCGGCGCGACCCAAGGCATTCCAGGCTGCTGACCGGACGCGGCTATTTCGTCGCTTCGTCTTTGACGGCTTGCGCCTGATCCAAGCCGGTCTTCACGGTCGCGGCGTAGGATTCGGCCTTCTTGAAGGGCTCGTCGAAGCATTTCGTGAGCTGGGCTTCGGCGGCGGGCGCCGTCGACTTGCCGCCCGAGAGCGCCATGTCGGGGATGCCCTTGCGCGTTCCTTCGATGACCGCTTGCGCGTTGAGCACGCGCTTGCCGCCCTTGTCGCCGACCTCGAAGAGGATCTTGAGAAGCGCGGGGAACGACTTGTCGACCGCGGCCTTCATCGCGTCGCTGGTCTCGCGATCCCTCGAGCCCGCGCCGCTGATGACCATGCCGACCTGAGGCGTCGAGCACTCCGTCTGGTTGATCGCCGCGAGCTCGCAGCGCGCGCGGCAATCGGTGCTGACGTCGGGCGTCTTGAACTCGCCGGCGCACTTCGCATCCGCGAGCTCGACGGTGCACGTGCCCGCGCAGACGCCGTCGCAGATGCCGGGCGCCTTCATCTTGCACGAGCCGCTGCACGTGCCCTTGCACTCGCCGTTGCTCGCGCCCTTCTCGCACGTGCCCGCGCAGACGCCGGGGCACGGTCCGGAGACCGGTTTGCCGTCGCACGTGCCCTTGCAACGACCGCCGCACGTGCCCTTGATGGCGCCGTCGCAGCTACCGCTGCAGACGCCGTCGCACTTGGTCGCGGTCTTGGCTTCGCAGACGCCGTCGCAGTTGCCGTCGCAACGTCCGGCCTTCGCATCGCACTCGGCCTTCACGCGGCCGGCGGGCACCGACGAATCGCAGATGCTCGCGCACTTCGTCATGAGCGACGCGTCGACGGAGCACACGGGAACGCGCACCACCAGCGTGGCGGTCGCCTTGCCGCCGAGCTTCGCGCGCGCGTCGTGCACCGCCTTGATGGCGGCGCCGCATGCTTCGTTGCCGCTACGCCAATCGCCCTTATTTCCCAGGTCGTGAGCGATCTGGGGGCTGGGGATGCCGAGGTGGGCATCGAGCTTGTCGGCGAGCAGGCCGACCTCCATCGAGGCCAGCGCCGCCGCCTTCAGCTTGTCTGCTGCGTCGCGCGAGAGTTGATACTCCTTCGCGAAATCGAACGCGGCGACCTCGTCGGCCTTCGCCAGATCGGGACAGCGCGTCGACACGGCAGCGGTCGACCTCGGCGCGGGCGGTGGCGAAGAGCCACACGCCGCGCCGACGAACGCCAAACAGATCGAGACGACGATGACCCCCGCGCCCGCGGTGCTCACTGCGAACCGGCAGCTCCGCTCTTGGCGCCGCCACCAGCTCCGCCACCGGCGCTGCCGCTGGCGCTCGCCGAGACGTTGACCGAGACGCTGACGTTCGCCTGGAGGCTGCCTGCTGCGCCGATGGCGCCCTTGAACGTGTCGCCGAGGCACGCCGTGAGCTGACCGACCGTGAGCGCCGCCTGACCGCCGCCGGAGCCGGCAATCTCGGTGAAGCTCGACATCGTTCCTTCGATGACGGCCTTGCCGTTCGCGGCGACCTTGGCCGCGCGATCGCCCATGCCGATGGCGACCTTGAGGACGAGCGGGAGGTTCTTCTCGAGCGTGGCCTTGAGGTTCTCGAAGGCCTTCGCATCGGCGGCGCCCGAAGCCGTGACGCCGACCTGCGCGGGCGTGCACTCCATCTTGGCGGAGACGCTCGAGTCGCAGTGCGCCTTGCAGTCGGCGCTGATCTTCGGCGGCGTGATCTCACCGGTGCACTTCGGCTCCTTGAACTCGGCGGTGCACTTGCCGGTGCAGGTGCCTTCGCACTTGGCCGAGGCCTTGAGCTTGCAGTCGCCTCCGCACTTGCCCTTGCACTCGCCGGAGACCTTGCCGCCCTCGCACTTGCCTTCGCAGGAGCCCGCGCAGGAAGCCCCCTTCGAGTCCTTGCCGTCACACTTGCCGTTGCACTTGCCGGAGCAGGTGCCCTTGATCTCGGCGTCGCATGTGCCGCTGCAGGAGCCGTCGCACTTGCCGCCGGCCTGCAGGTCGCAAGAGCCTTCGCAGTTCGCGTCGCACTTGCCCGAGAGCTTGCCCGGCTCGCACTCGACCTTCGCCTTGCCACCCGACACGGACGCGTCGCACTTGCCGGCGCAGTCGGCGTAGACGTTCATGTCCGCAGCGCAGTGCGGCGGCTTCACGACGAGGGCGAGCTTCGCGCCCGCGCCGAGCTTGCCCTTCGCGTCGCCGATCGCCTTGATGGCGGCTTCGCACGCGCTCTTGCCGTCCTTGAAGTCGGTGCCCGCGCCGAGGTCCTTCGCGATGCCGCCGCAGCCGGCCTTGAGGTCGGCGTCGACCTGATCGGCGAAGCCCTTCAGCTCGACCGCGGCCGCCGTCGAAGCCTTGAGCTTCGCTCCCGCCGTCGCGCTGATCTTGAAGTCGCCCGCGAAGTCCGCCTTGAGGATCGCCTCGGGGTTCGACAGGTCGGGGCACTTGCCCGGAACTCCGGGAAGACCGCCCGCCATGCCGCCGAGGCCACCCGCTGCACCACATCCGCTCGCCAGCACCGGGACGAGAACACCGAATGCAATGGCCGCACCGAGCACGCTCTTTCGACGATTCATCGTAAATCCTCCGCCTATCAGGCACGCCCGGCATAACACGTGTTGCGGTGCGCATGGTATGGGATTGCCACCGTGCGCGTCGTCGTCTGCGGCTCATCGAATTCGCCTCGCAGCAATCCGCTTGACCTGCGCGCCAGCGGTGCTCCGGGAGCGGGCAACATCCGGAGCGTCGTTCGGGCGCTCGAACGGGCGACAATCGACGCCGGCGGCGCCTTCGACATCCGCGTCAGCGGCGAGCCCGCCGACGTCGCGAGCGCCGATTACGTCGTCGTTCCCGGCCAAGGTGCCTTCGGACCGTTCGCGCGCGGCATCGAGGGAGGCCTCGGCGATGCGCTCCGCGAGCACATCGCGAAGGAACGCCCGTATCTCGGCATCTGCCTCGGGCTGCAGGTCCTCTTCGAGTCGAGCGACGAAGCGCCGGGCGCTTCCGGCCTCGGGATCCTGCGCGGTCACGTGAAGCGCCTCGCGCCCGGCATCGATCCGGCGACGTCGCGCACGTACGCATTGCCGCACATAGGGTGGAACTCGGTCGTCTCTCCGATGCAGGCCACCGCGGGCGAGCGCTTCTTCTACTTCGCGCACACCTTCGCGGCGGAGCCCGCCGATGCCTCCGTCATCTCCGGCACCACCGAGTACGGCGCCGCGCGTTTCGCGAGCGCGATCCGGCACGGCGCGATCACCGGCGTCCAATTCCATCCCGAGAAGAGCCAACGCGAGGGCCTCGCGCTCCTCACCGCGTTCTTTCGCCCCTCCGCGGATCACGAAGCGGGTCACGGCTGATGCGCGTCCTCCCGGCCATCGACCTCCTCGGCGGAAAAGCGGTGCGCCTGCATCAAGGCCGCTACGAAGAGGCAACGGTCTACGACGATGATCCCGTCTCCGTGGCGCGGCGCTTTCGCGGCGTCGTCGATGCGATGCACGTCGTCGATCTCGAAGGCGCGAAGGCGGGCACCCCGGTCCAGCGCGATCGCGTGCGCGCCATCGTCGCGGCCTTCACCGAGAGCGGCACCGGGATGGTGCAGGTGGGCGGCGGCGTTCGCTCGCGTGACGCGCTCGAGGCGTACCTCGCGCTCGGCGCGCGCCGTGTCGTGCTCGGCACCGCGGCGGTGAAGGACCCCGAGCTGGTGCGTGAGCTCGCACGCGCGCATCCCGGCGTCGTGGTGCTCGCCGTCGATGCGAAGAACGGCTTCGTCGCGACCGACGGCTGGACCGAGGTGTCGAAGCTCACGGCGACGGATCTCGTGCTCGCGCTCGCCGACGTCC
>JAXDMI010000065.1:0-8679 GCA_034666145.1 Myxococcales bacterium
GGGGCGATGCCGTCCGGGGGGCCGCGCAGCGTGAGGCTCGGCGTCGTGCTCGTGCAGTTCGCCGGCGCGGAGGGCGCTTCGAGCAGCGCACGCGCCAAGCCGGATGCGTTGAAGCACGCGCTCGAGCTGGCCGACCAGGCCAAGACCGACTGGAAGGGCGCCGTCAAAGCCGGCGACGTCGGCTCGTCCGACGACATCGGTCGCATCCCGCGCGGCGTCCTCGACCAACACACCGAGCTCGTCGTGTTCAGCCTGGAAAAAGACGCGATCAGTGAGCCCCTCGAGACGCCGAAGGGCTACTGGATCGTGCGGCGCGTCGAGTAGCAACGCGGCCGCAAGGTCCTGCGGGAAGTCGATCGCGAGACGTCGGAGTGAGTTCCCGCACCGGCGTCAGCTGTGTTAAACACGCGGGCACCCATGGCCACGATCGACATCACCCGCAACCACACCCTTCCCATCCAAGACGCCAAGACCAAGGCGGAAGAGCTCGCGAAGGGCATGGCCGACAAGTTCGGCATCCAGTGGAAGTGGGACGGCGACACGATCCGCTTCGATGCCCCCAGCGGCGCCGCCAAGGGCACGAAGGGCGAGGTCGCGGTCACCGACAAGACGGTCCGCGTCGCGATCGACCTGCCGTTCATGCTCAAGATGTTGAAGGGCACGATCGAGGGCAAGGTCAAAGAGAAGCTCGACGCTCTCGTCTGATTCCCCAAGAGCGCCCGATCGGTCCGTTCGAGCAATCCCAGCAATCCCCTCCGGCGAGGAGACGGACGCCTTTTTTCACGCCGAATCGCGCGCTTGCTGCGGTATGTTCCCTTCGGCGGGAATGGCCGAAGAGCCGAACGAAGCTGAGGGGATCGACGAGGGGGAAGCGTCGTCCGAGGACGTGTCCGTCGAGGTCGGCGACGGGGCCGACGGTGACGTCGTGCACTCGCTCGGCAACTCGCTGAGCTCGTCGACCATCGGCGTCGCCACGGAAGTCGCCGACGACGCCGGGATACCCGCCGCGCTGCCTCCCCCGCCCGGCATGATCTCCGGCGCATCCCAGCTGCCGCCGGCGCCCATCGAGACCATCGAGGCCATCGCCGCCGCCGTCGGGCGACTGCGCTCCGAGGTCGATGCCACCAGCGATCGCCCGCGCAAGGCTCGCCTCCTCGACGAGGCCGGCGAGATCCAGGAGCGCGGCGGCGACGAGCCCGGCGCCGCGCGTGACTATCTCGCGGCGTACAACGCGGACACGAGCTTCCGCGAGCCGCTCGAAGGCCTCGTTCGTTTGCTCGAACGACGGCGGTCGCTCGCGAACCTCGGCAAGCTCGTCGAGGCGCTCGTCGCCGCGGCGTCGACACCGGAGGAGCGCGCGCGTGCGCTCACCGAGCGTGCGCTGTTCTTCGAGGACGTGCAGAAGGACCTCGAAGGCGCACGCGGCGCTGCACGCGAGGCGACGGAGACCGGCGCCGGCGCCAGCGATCTCGGCGCTGCGTGGCTCACGCTCGAGCTCGTGACCGCGAAGCTCGGCGATGCCGCGCAACGTGAAGAGGCGCTCGCCGGTCGCGCGGAGCTCGCCACCGACCCGACGTGGCGTGGGCTCTTGCTCGTCGACGTGGCGGGCCTCGCCGCAGCGTCGGGCGACATCGATCGCGCGCTCGACATCGCTGCGAAGGCGCGTGACGAAGGACACGGCGCGACGTGGGCTGCCACCGTCGCGCTCGAGCGCATCACGCGCGCAGAGCCCGGCCTTCCCGGCTCCGACGACGCACGCAAGCGAGCACGCATCCACGCGGAGGCGCTCGAGGCACGCGCCGAAATGATCCGCGAAGCGCTCGGCGATGCATCGCGAGGCGATCAGGTCGGGGTGCCGAGGCATGCGCGCACCATCGAGAATGCAACCGACCTGCTCCTCCGCGCGGCGGAGGCACGACGCGTCTCGAGCGAGCTCGGTCGCGCGGCGCAGGCGCTCGACCGCGCGCTCGCGATGCTCGCCGACGCGCGGCCGCGTCGCGAGGACGAGCCCACCGCAGGCGGCACCCACAACGAGGTAGCGGCCGCGATCGAGCGCGTCGTCCTCAACGCACGGCTTCGACTCGCGGAGACCATGGGCGACACGGCGCTCGCCGCCGATCTCGCTTCGCGTCGCATGGTCGGCGAGACCGACGGCGGCGTCGTGGCATCGCTCGCGATGCGCGTCGCCGAGCACGCGGCGAGCGAGGGCGAGCTGGGCCGCGCGCTCGATGCGCTCACGCGCGCGACGGAGCGCGATCCGGTGTGCGCGCCGGCGCGTGCGCTCAAGATGGATATTCTGGACGCGAGCACGCCCGCCGCGCCCGGCGAGACCGGCGGCAACGCGGACGGAGCACGCTTCGCCGAGGAGCTCGAGGAGCTCTCGAAGCACTACGGCACCGGCGAAGCGCAAGGGCGCGCGCTCCTCCTCGCGTCGTACGTCTGGGCAACGCGCGCCGGCAACGCGGAACGCGCGCGCGAAGCGCTCGGTCAGGCCGAGGCTTGCGGCGTCGGCAAGGAGCTCGTCGCGCGTCTCGGTCGCAGCCTCGCGAGCCTTCGCGGCGACGACGCGTGGTACGAGGCAGCGACGCGCAGCCTCATCGAGTGCAAGCCGTCGTCCGAGCTCCCGCTGCTGTGGGTGGAGCTCGCGCGCCTCCGTCTCGCACAGGGTGACGAGCGCGGCGCAGCGAAGGCGACCGGGCAGCTCCGTGGTCTCGCCGACGGCGCGTGGCTCGGTCGCGTGCTCGATGGATTGACGGGCGGCACCGGCAACGCGTCGGGCGGCTCGCAGGTCGATCCCGATGAAGTCGCCGCAGACGAAGCGAGCGGCGAGGCAGAGGCGGCACGCGCCGCGCAACGCGCCCGCGCACGCAGAGCGGTCGAGGAGCTCGCCGAGAGCGTCACCGATCCCGACATGCGCCGGAGCCTCGCCGTCGTCGGCGCGCTGCGCGCGCATGCCGACGACGACAGCGCTTCGACGGTGAAGCACCTTCGCGCGCTCGCCTCCGAGGACGCGTCCGATCCGCTCGTCGCCGCGTACCTCGGCGATCTGCTGCGGGCCGCGGGGGATCGCGTCGGGGCCGCGCATCTCTCGCGTGGCGTCGCCGAAGCACACGAGGACGACCCCGAGCTCCGCGCCGCGCGCTTCCTCGAGGCGGGCTTCGAGCTGTGGAAGGTCGGAGACAAGGCGAGCGCGCTGGCATCCTTCGAGGCCGCGTCGTCCGCGTCTCCCGAGGCCGCGCATCCCGTGCTCGCGTGGGCTGCGCGCGGCGTCGACGTCGATTCGCTCGATGGAAGGCGGCGCGCGCTCGACCTCGGCGGAGGCGACGCGAGCATCGCGATCGAACGCTTCGCGCTCGAAGCGGCGATGGGCGATCCCGACGACGCCGCGAGCGCGCTCGCAGCCGTCGACATCGCATCGAGCGCCAACCTGCGCCTCGCCGGCGCGCTCGCGCGGCTCATCTGGCCGAAGGGTGCCGCCGAGAGCGATGCCCTCGCCAGCGCGCTCGACACGGTTCGCGCCGCGGGTGAAGCTCCGCGTCGCGCCGCGGCCGCGGAGCTCCTCCGCCACATGCGCGACGACGTCGACGGATCGCTGCCGGCCGATCTCGCCGTCGCCGCCAAGGACTGGCTCGACGTGGGCGGCGGCGCCCCGGCTGCCGTCGAGTGGCTCGCGATGACGATGGCCACGGGCGATGCCGCGAACGAGGTGCCGGCGCGTCGCGCGCTCGCCGAGCTGCTGTCCGACGAAGCACGCGAGGCGATGCTCGCAAGCGCGACGCTGCTCGAGGCGGTGACGCAGCCCGACGAATCGTTCCCGCTCGTCGTCGGCTCGTCGCAAGCCGCGCGGCTCGCGAACCTCGAGCTCGCCCCGCCGGGATGTGATCCCCGACGTCGCGCAGCAGCGTTGACCGAGCTCGACGGCGCGCTCGGTGAAGAAGGCGAGCTCGACGGGCTCGCGCTCGCGGCGTGGTCCTCGCTCGCAGCCGGTGACGCGGCCGCGGCGCTCGAGGTGTTCCGCGCCGTCACCGCCGCGCGCGCCGAAGACCTCCAGGCCTGGGAGGGCATGCGCGCCGCCGCGGAAAAACTGGGCGATCGTGAGGCCTACGCGGTCGCGTGCGAGCAGCTCGGTGCGCGCTCCTCGAATGCTGCGCGCGGCGCCGCGTTCTGGGAGCAAGCCGCACTCTCATGGACCAAGCTCGCCGAACCGACCCGCGCCTCGGGCGCGGCTACGTCCGACCAGCGCATCGACCAGCGCTTCGACCAGCGCATCGAGGCCGCGCTCGACGCGAGCTTCACGCGCGACCCCACGCGCGCCGCGCCGTTCGATCGCCTCTTCCGCCGCGTTCGCGAGCGCAAGGATCAGGACAAGCTCCTCGATCTCGCCGGCCGCCGCCTCGAGGTCACCGACGACGCGCAAGAGATCGCGAAGCTCTATTGGGAGATCGCGCGCGTGCTCCGCGAGAAGGGCGATCCCGACGGCGCGCTCGAGGCGCTCGAGCACGTCACGATGTTCGACGAGAACCACGTCGGCGCGCTGGCGCTCACCGGCGAGATCTTCATCCGTCGCGGCATGTTCGCCGAGGCCGCCGAGAAGCTCGCGCGGCTCGCGACCGTGGAGCTCGCGCCGCCGAAGAACCGGATCACCGCCGGCGTCGCGGCCGTCGACCTCTATGAGAACAAGCTCGGTCGTCACGACCTCGCGCTCGACGTGCTCCTCGCTCTCCACAACGCGAAGCTCACGACCCTCCCCGTTCGCGAGCGCCTCGCCCGTGCCGCGGCGCGCACCGGTTCGTGGACCGAAGCGACGCGCATCCTCGAGGAGCTGATGCAAGAGCGCCCCGAGCGCGACGGACGCATCGAGGCCGCGCGTCTCGCCATCGCCATCCATCGCGATCGGCTCCACGCACCGTACGGCGCGGTCGCCGCCGTGACGAAGCTCCTCGACGAAGCGCCGGGCGACGGCGAGGCCCTCGACCTCGTCGTCGGGCTCGACGCGTCGATCCCTCAGCGTCGCGGCCTCCTCGAGCGCGGGCGCGATGCGGTGCTCATGGCGCTCCACGAGTCGCCTGGTCATCTCGAGAACCAGCGACGCCTCGCCCGCATCTCGCACGCGCTGGGCGACTCCGCGCTCGAGCAGTCCGCGCTCTCGTGCGCCGTCGCGCTCGGCGGCCCCGACGGTTCGAGCGAGCAGATGGTGGTCCTCCTCGGCAGCAAGAAGCCGCGCGTGCCTCAGGTCGCGATGACCGAGAACATGATCAAGCAGGTCCTCGCGCCGGGCGATGACGGCCCGGTCGCCGAGCTCTTCGCTGCGCTCGGCCCCACGCTCGGCGAGGCCCTCGGGCCGCAGCTCGCGGCGCTCGCGGTCACGAAGAAGGACCGGGTCGATCCGCGCGCCGGCATCTCGCTGCGCAACGAGATCGCGACGTGGGCCGGCGCGTTCGGCATCAAGGAGTTCGATCTCTACATCGGTGGCAAGGATCCCGGCGGCGTCCAGGGCATTCCGGGTGACACGCCCGCCATCGTCGTCGGCTCGGGCGTCAACGCTCCACTCTCTCCCACCACGCGTGCGCGCGTGGCTCGCGAGCTCCTCGCGATCGTGCGCGGCACCACCGTCACGCGCTGGCGCGACGACACCACCATCGCCGCCATCGTCGTCGCCGCGTGCAACATCGCGAAGGTGCCGGTCGCCCATCCGCCCTTCGCGGTCCTTGCCGAGGTGGAGCGGCTCATCGGCAAGGCCATCAACCGCAAGACGAAGGCGGCCATCGGGCCCATCTGCAAGATGTTCGTGTCGACCGGGCAAGACGCGCGGCAGTGGGCGGCGCGCGCGCGCGCGTCGCAGGGCCGTATCGGCGTGCTCGCCTCGGGCGACGTGTCGGTCGTGCTCGCGGACGTCTTCGGCGAGCCGATCGAGCGCCTCGGCGCGGTCGCGCGTGACGATCTGCGCGCGCACGAGCTGCTCCGCTTCGTGCTGTCGCGTCCGTACTTCGACCTCCGTCGCTCGCTCGGGCTCGAGGGCTGACCATGAGCGACGATCAAGGCAAGCTGCTCGACGATCTCGGTGACCTCGACTGGGATTCCGCCCTCGAGGAATGGGAGAAGAACACCTTCGTCCCCGAGGTCGCGCGTGATGCCGAGACCACCGAGGGATCGGCGCCGAACACGCTGGCGAAAGACGATGTAGCGCCGCCCGTCGACGATGCCGCTGCCGAGAAGAGCGCGCGCGAGCACCTCAAGGCTGCGTCGAGCGTCGGAAGGCAGCCTGCTGCGGGCGCCGCGCAGGGATCGCTGAAGGACGTCTCGAGCGAGGGCACGGTCATCGCGCCCGTGCCGCGTGAGCTGCGCGCTCCTTCGGCGCCGGCGCCGCGCATGGGATCGTCGAAGCCGCCCCTCGCCGCGCCTCCGCAGCGACAGGGCAGCGGGTCGACGGCGACGCCCGGCTCGCTTCGTCCTGGTGCAGCGCGCGGTGGTCTAGGTCAGCTCTTCGCGAAGGGCGCGTCGCAGCGTCCGCCGCCGCCCGCGCCCACGCCTCCGCCGCGCCCGACCTCGGAGAAGACACGCATCGCTCCGCCCGCGGCGAGCCCCGAGCCGGCCGACCTCGCGATCACGACGACGGGAGCGCCGAGCTATCACGACGCCGAGACTGGCGCGCGGCAGCTCCCCGATCTCTTCGGCGACGAACGCTCGCAAGGGCCGCTGCCGAGCGTCACGCGACAGCTCGTGTCGCCGCCGGTGCCGTCGGGGGCGTACTCCGAGGAAGGTGACCCAACGGTCATCGGGCAGGACGCTTACGACGCCCGCAGCTCGCGCACGCGAACCCAAGAGGAAGAAGAGCAGCGCGAGCGCAGCGCGAGCTTCGACAGCGAGACGGTGGTCGCCGATCGCAAGCGCACCGAGTCGCTCTCCGACGCCGAGACACAGACGCGGCTCCCCGACGAGCAACAGCCGGCGACCGAGCCGCGCCACCCCGCGGACGACGAAGCACCGACGTTCGCGCGACCTTCCAACGCGCCGGGACCGGCGGCGATGCCCGCGTCCATCCCACCCCTGCCCCCGACGACCGAGCGCGAGCCGCCTTCGGAGCCTTCCCTCGCCGACGTACCGGTGGACCTCGGCGACGAGCGTCCCGTGTCGCGCTGGTTCGACGCCGACACCACGACGTCGTTCCGGCAGCGCGCATCGTGGCTCGAAGAAGAGGCCCGCGCGCTCCACGAGCCGATGGACCAGGCGCGTGCCCTCCTCGGCGTGAGCGAGCTGCTCGCGCTCGTCGGCGATGACGTCGAAGCGCTCGCGCTCGCCGTCGAGGCGCGCGATCTCGCGCCGGACCTCGCGCTCGCGTGGCGTCAGGCACGACAGCTCGTGCCGCGTGACGCACAGGATCCGCGGCTCGCCGTCGACTCGTTCGACGCCGAGGCCGCGCGATCGCCGACACCCGCAGCGCGCGCGCACGCGATGCTCATGGCGGCCGATGTCCTCCGCACGAACGGCGACGGCGACGCCGCGGTCGAGCGCTGGAACAGCGCCTGCAAGCTCGATCCCGCCGACGTTCGCGCTCCCGCGGCGCGCGCGGCGCTTGCTCTCGCGCAGGGCAATCACACGAGCGCAGGCAGCGATCTCGCGGAGAACTCGGAGCTCATCGCGCTCGACAAAGCGGTGGCGACGGCGCTCAAGCTGCGTGGCGCGCCGCGCCCCGGCACCGACGTCGAGGCGATGCCCATCAACGACGGCCTCCGTCGCGCGCGCACTGCGCTGCTCGCGAACGACGTGGTGGCGGCGGCGCAAGCAGTGGCCGACGTATCGGCCGAGCCCTCGCTGGCGAAGGCGGCATTGTGGCTCTCGGCGGCGTTCGGTGCGACGCACATCGCGGGACGTCGCGGCGCCGCGAAGTCGCTGCGCACCCTGGCCAACGAAGGCGAGACCCTCGCGCGCAGACAGCTCGCGGCACGTGGCATCGAGCTCGGCGATCCCGATCTCGTCGTCGCGGCCCTCAGTGACGACGCGCCCGTCGAGATCGCAGAGCGCGCCACGCTCCTCGCACTCGCCGGGCAAGACGTGAGCTCGACGCTCGGGTCGCTCGCGCACGAGTCGGCGTACGCCCCGCTCGTCGACGCGCTATCGGCGGTCACGCTCGTCGAAGCGAACGCCGACGACGACGCGGTCCGCCGCGCCGAGCGCGCCTCCGGAAGCGAGGCGAATCGCGCGCTGGCTGCGCTCGGACGCCTGCTCGCCACGAAGGCCGCGAGCGGCGTGGCCGCGAAGGCAATCGACGATGCGCTTGCGAAGGTGCCTTCGCCTCGCGGTGCGTCCGCGTCGGGCGTCGCGCTCGAAGTGGCGATCGCCACGCAGCGCTGGAACGAGGTCAGCGATGCGCTCTCGGCGCTGCCCACCGGCGACGACGAGAATGCCGCGGCGCAGCGCTACGTTGCGGCAGCCCTCGTGGCGGAGCGCGCCGGCAATCGCACGAGCGCGCAACAGGCCTGGCGCGAAGCCCTCGCGCACGGCGCAACGCACGACTCGGTGGTGCGCGCGGTGGCGGGCTCGTCGACCAGCGACAGCGACGGCGACGTGGACCTCGGCACCGAGCTGCTGCGCATCGCCGACGAGATGCCCGATGCGCCGCCGAGCGCGATCCTCCGGCTCGAAGCGCTCGCCCGACGCGAGGCGTCGGCGGCGACCGGC
>JAXDMI010000066.1:0-10366 GCA_034666145.1 Myxococcales bacterium
CGTTGTCGTGATCGATCGTGATGGAACCATCCGTCACGTACAGGCGGGGTACCACGGTGACGAAGACCGAGCCGAAATCACCCGTGCAGTAGCCAACCTGCTGGCAGCTCGCGCGTCCTTCAGCTAGGCGTCTCGCCCTCCGCGAAGTACGCGATCAGCGCCCGCCGCGACGTCAGACCCAGGCGCGCGGCGGCGCGGCCCAGCAGCACGCCCACCGTCGACGTCGCGATGCCGAGCTCGTAGCCGATCAGCTTGTTCGAGTGACCGCGCGTCGCCAGGAGCACGACCTGCCGCTCGCGCGGCGTGAGCAGCGCGCCGCGCGGTGCCGAGGGCGCATTCCGACACGCGAGGAGGTAGCGCTTTCCGTCGCGCTCGAAGTGATCGAGCAGCGACCAGCGATTCGCCACCAGCACGCTCCACTCCGCGATCGCTCGGCTCGAGTCCTCGCGACGCAGCCGCCCGCGGCACTTGTCGAGCGCGCGTGCGGCGCTGCGCAAGAGCGCGCGTGATTCGTTCGTGCGCGCTGCGCCCGCGGCATGGCTCACGTCTCCCGCGGGAGACAGCACCGCGTCGGCATCGGCCAGCCGCGCCGCGGCATCCGCGAGCCGCTTGCGGATGCGCAGCCCGGCCACCACGTGCGCGGCGATCTGCGCGATGGTCTCGCGGCGCTCGGCGGTCACGACCGGCCGCTTCTTGACGAGCGCCAGCGTCAGCACTCCGAGCCCCGAGGCGTCGAGGCCGTTCACTGCGAAGCCGTCGCGGATGCCCAGCGCAGCTCGGACACTCTGCCATCCTTCTTGCTGCTCGCTGCGCGGTACGTTGCCGACGAAGTCGCACGTGCGCGAGAAGATGCTGTCGCGCACGTATGCCGGATCGCGCTCCGTATCGCGCACGAGCGCGGCGCCTGCCGCTACGCCGTCGAGGCCTTCTGCGCTCACGCGCTCGAGCGCGAACGAGGTTGCCGTGGGCGCGCGATACACGAACGAAATCGACGCGGCCACATGAACCGCGGGCACGAGCGCAGTCACGGCGCACCGAATGCGCGCGAGCCAAGCATCGTCGTCGTCGTCGTCGAAGGCATACGCGGCCTCGACGACGGACACCGGGTCCGCTGCGTGTCGCGAAGAGCCGGCAGACCTCGGCATCTGCTCACGCTATCCACTTTGCTTACGCTCCCACGTAAACAAATCGGACCTCGACGGGCGTGCACCGTTTCGCGACGCTCGTTCGTCCAAGCCCGTGTCGTGCCGTGCTCCCCGTCCGACGAGCGCGCGGCCTTGCTTTGCCCTTAGCCCTCTTGAACGGAGCCCACCATGATGAACCGCTTTCGAGTCTCGTGCCTCAGCGTCGTCGGCGTCACGGCGATCGCGTGCGCTGTCTTCGCGTGCTCGTCTTCGACGAACAATGCACCGAGCACCGGTGACGGCGGCGGCGGTGGAGGCGGAGGCGGTGAAGCCGGCAGCGGCACCGAAGGCGGCGGCGGCGGCGACGGGAGCAGCACCGCCGAAGGCGGCACGCCGGCGGGGCCGCGCGGCACCATCCTCCTCACGCAATCGAACATCGGAGCGAGCTTCAACTACAGCTTCAATGCGTCGTTCACGAATCTCATGGGCACGATGGCGGGCGGCACGTTGCCGACGGTCACCACCATCGGCTCGTGCACGGCGACGGTCATCGCGACGGACTCCGATGCCGGACTGCCCGCGCCGGTGTCGGGATTGAACGCCGGCACCATCAGCCTCGCCGGCAGCGGCACGCCGGCCTCCGCGTCGCTCGTCTACGGTCCGGTGATGAACCAGCCGGGGCTCTCCGGCTATGCCACCGCCAAGGGATCGACCGCCATCTACGCGGCCGGCGACATGCTGTCGGTGACGGGCGCGGGTGGTCCGGATCTGCCGGGGTTCGCCGCGCAGACGCTCGCCGCGCCGACACAGGTCGTCGTCACGGCGCCGGCCTGCAACGGAACGTGTCCGGATCTCGATCGCACGCAGGACCTCGTCGTCACGTGGACCGGCGCCGGCGCCGGCAAGGTCGTCGTCACCTTCGAGACCATCGCCGACACGCAGGCGGTCATCGTGCAGTGCAAGTTCGATCCTGCGGCGGGCACCGGTACCGTACCGGCAGCGCTGCTCGGGAAGCTCGACAAAGCCGGCGATCCGAACATCTCCGGCATCGAGATCATCAGCGACGCGAACACCGTCGACTTCAACGTCGGCGCCGCCGCCACGACCTTCACGATCCAGCACACCAACATCCAGTCGCTGCTCACCGTCTCGAACTGATCGCCGTCCCCGACCCAGGGTCGGGGCTAGACGGTCGCGCCGCCGATCGGCAGCACTTCGCGCGTGAAGTTGCGGACGCCCTTCTCCAGGACGAGGATGTCGTCTTCGATGCGGATGCCGCCGAATGGGGTGACCGCTTCGACGACGTTCCAGTCGACCAGCTTGCCCGCGGGCTTGCCGCGCAGCTCCGCGAGCAGGCCGTCGATGAAGTAGAGGCCCGGCTCGATCGTGAAGACCTGGCCTTCCGCGATCGTCGACGTGTTGCGCAGGAACGGGTTGTCGGCGCGCGGACGGAGGCTCGCGCAGCCGACGTCGTGCGTGACCAAGCCGAGCGAGTGACCGAGGCCGTGCGGGTAGAACGCGCGGCTCACGCCTTGCGCGTCGACCTCCTGCGCGGTGCCCTTCGCGAGGCCCGACTCCACCAGGAGCGCGCTCATCTGCCGATGCGATTCGTCATGCAGCTGCTCGTACGGCATGCCGAGCGCGACCTTCGCCACGAGACGCTTCTGCATCGCTTCCATCGCGAGGACCAGCGCCGAGAACGTGCTGCCCGCGCTGCTTCCCGTGCCCGTCACCGGGCGCGCCCACGTGCGCGTGATGTCCGAGCAGTAGCCGAGGTAACACGCACCGGCATCGAGCAAGAGCGACTCGGCGCGCGTCGCATCGCGTCCATAGCTCACGTGATGGAGCACCGCGCCGTTGCGCCCGAGCGCGACGATGTTCTTGTACGGCGTCTCCTGATCGTCCTGGCGCGTCGCGCCGAGGAACACGAGATGCAGCTCGAGCTCCGAGCGCGCGCCGCCTTCGAACGCCTTCCGCACCGCGTCGTGACCGAGCGCCGCGATCCGGTTCGCCTCCGCGAGGCACGCGATCTCGTACGGCGTCTTCAGGATGCGTCCGCGATCGAGCGCAGCGATCAGCTTCGGCGGATTGACCGCGTCCGCGGCGATCCCGAGCTTCGCCGCGCGCGCCGCGTCCTCGCCGACCCACGCGATGCGCTTCGCGCTCGCGGACAGCGCCTTCCAATCAGGCTCGTCGATGCGACGCACGTCGAGGGCGGCGAGGAAGTACGTCGCGTCGGGCGGCGCAGGCCGCTCCCAGAAGCTCTTGCACTCGGGCCACACCAGCAACGTCTTCTTGCCGGTCTGGTACACGACGAAGCAGTCCGGCTCCGTGAGCGGCGCCCACAGATGGAACTCCGGCGTCGGACGCAGCGGGAAGAACTGATCGTCGAAGTCGGTGCGCTTCTTCGGCGTCCCCGAATGCACGATGACAGCGTCGTAGCCGGCCTCGGTCAGCGCCGTCGCATAGCGCGCTTCGACGGTGCGGATGTGCTCGGAGTAGAGGCCTGAGAGATGAGAGAGGGCTTCCGTGTCCACGGCGAAACCCTAGCAGGCCGCCGCGCGGTCAGCGACGGGGCAGGTTGCTCGGACGCTGGAATCCAGGACGCCGCGCCGGCGCTGGCGCCGGCGGCGCGATCTGCGTCACCACGCGTGGGGTCGGCCGCTGCACGAGCGGCGTCGGCGTCGATGCGAAGACCGGCTCGTCGGGGTCGACCTGCTCCTGCTTCGACGGGGCCGTGAGCGTCGGCTCGGTGATCGCCTCATGGGGCGCGATCACCACCGCGACGTGCGGCTCGCGCCCGGTGACGAACGCAGCAGCAGGGGCGCGTGCCTCGGTCGTGTGGCCGAGCACGATCCCCAACGCGCCCGCGAACGCGCACGACCACGCGAGCACCATCACCGAGACGACGACCGTGAGCTCGGGGATTGCGATCGGCAAGCCCTTCGCTCGTGGGGCCGCGCTCGGAGTGGTCCGCGCGATCGGCGCGGTCGGCGTGATCGCGCCGCCCGGCATGATGGACGTGACGGTCGTGGCAGGGACGAAGGGGTCGAGATCCGTGAAGGTGCGGAGTGCCGACGGCAGCTCGCGCGTCATCTCGTCGTCGAAGACGTCAGCCAGCATGGCCGTCGCTCACGCATGGCGTATGCCATCGTCGAGCATCGTCGATCAGCCCATAATCCAGGGCGATCTTCGGTTGCCAGCAGCGCGCCGCGTCAGCGCCGACGCACGCGATGTGCGCGTCGATGCGTCAGCGCCGTGCGCTGGGTCACGGAGCGCCGAAGCCACCGGGCGGCGGACCGAAGCCACCACCACCACCGCCGCCACCGCCGTAGCCCGGAGGCGCATACGGATTGTCGCCGGGCTGCGGCGCGTACGGATTGAAGCCACCACCACCACCACCACCATACGCGTTGTACGGCATCGGCGGCGGAGGACCACCGCCGCCCGAGCGCACGTCGAAGTCCGGGCTCATCGACGCGAGCACCTCGAGCGTCCATGCGCGCTCGAAGACGTAGTACGGCGCCATGAGCGTCTGGTGCAGCACCGGCAGGAAGCCGAGGCAGCACGTGAGGAAGCTCGCGATGACGCCGACGATCCCCGCGCCGATGCTGACCAGCACGCGCAACAGATAGAACACGACGATGCCGCCGACATGGTTGCGGCCTACCGCCCAGAAGCGCTTCCAACCATCACGCGCACCGAGCCCGTGCTTCAGCATGATCGGTGCGACGAAGTTGCGCGCCATCGCGTTGATCAGCAAGAGCGGGAACATGAGCAGCACGGCGATCACGCCGAGGCCGATGAGCAGCGGCAGGAGCGACTCGATCTTCGCGCCGTCGCGAATCGCCGGCAGCGCCACCAGCGCGCCCGCGCCGCCCAGCGGGACGAACACGAGGAGACCGATGCCGGTCATCGCGAGATGGAACTTGAAGAGCTTGCCGCCCGCGTCGCGCGTGGCGTTCCACTGCTCGCTGATGTTCGCCTGGCCCATCGCGACGCTGCGAATGGCCATCATCTGACCGCGCGTGCCGAGCCAGAACATGAGAATGAACATCGGGACGGCGATGACGCACGCCACGGCGAGGATGATCACGATCACCGCCGGGTCGATGTGCGGACCGTCGCCGTGCGGGGCGCCACCGAGCGATTGAGCGAACGGGAAATGAAACGAGCTCGCGAGGTCGTGCGCGATTCGCGCAAGGTCGTTCCCGGTGTCGCCGCTGTCCGAGCCGTGGCTGCTGCCGCCGTTGTTTCCGGTCGGGACGTTGAAGCCGTTGCTGCCTCCGCCCTCCATGCAGCTCTGGAGGAAGAAGACGAAACCGAACGAGAACCACGTCCCGATGTTGAACGGGCGGAACAGGATCCGCTTCATCGTCTCCCAGGCCGGCCCCATCGACTCCGTGACGCGCATGGCCGGTAGGCTAGCGCTATCGCATGGCAAGCGCGACCTGGTGTAAGGTCCCGGCCGACATGGGAACGAGAACATGAAGATCGCCGTCCTCAGGGAGTGGACCGCGCCGACGGCAGGCCACGAGCGGCGCGTTCCGATCGTGCCCGACTCCGTGAAGCGCCTCGCGCAGAAGAAGATCGAGGTGGTCGTCGAGTCCGGTGCCGGCGAGCGCGCGCTCTCCTCCGACGCCGACTACACGAAGGAGGGCGCGACCGTCGAAGCCGATCAGGCCGCCGCCATCGCCGCTGCCGACACCGTGATGCGACTCCGCGTCCCGACCCTCGACGAGATCGCCCTCATGAAGGAGGGAACGACGCTCTTCGCGCCGCTCCTCCCGCTCGTGAACCACGATCTCGTGAAGGCGCTCGCCGCGAAGAAAATCACGTCTTTTGCCGTCGATTTCATCCCGCGCACCACCGTCGCGCAGATGATGGACGTCCTCTCTTCGCAGGGCACGGCCGCGGGCTATTACGCCGTGGTCCTCGCCGCGAGCCAGCTCCCGCGCTTCTTCCCGATGCTCATCACCGCCGCAGGCACCATCGCTCCGGCGACGTTGCTCGTGCTGGGCGCAGGCGTCGCAGGTCTCTCCGCGATCGGCGCCGGCAAGCGCCTCGGCGCACGCGTCGAAGCGTTCGACGTCCGCAAGGTCGTGAAGGAGCAGGTCGAGAGCCTCGGCGCGAAGTTCGTCGAGGTCGACTCCGACGAAGACGCGCAGACCGCGGGCGGCTACGCGAAGGAAGTCTCCGAGGAGTACAAGAAGAAGCAGGCCGAGGCGCTCGCGAGCCACGTCGCGAAGGCCGACGTCGTCATCTGCACCGCGCTCATCCCGGGCAAGCGCGCGCCGGTCCTCGTCACCGAGGAGATGGTCAAGGCGATGAAGCCCGGCTCCGTGATCGTCGATCTCGCTGCCGAGCAAGGCGGCAACTGCGAAGGCTGCGAGGCGGGGAAGACCGTCGTGAAGAACGGCGTCACCATCATCGGCGCGGTCGACCTTCCGTCGAACCTCGCCGTCCACGCCAGTCAGATGTGGTCGCGCAACATGGAGAAGCTGATGTTCCATCTCACCAAGGATGGAGTCCTCAAGCTCGACATGAAGGACGAGATCACGCGCGGCTGCCTCATCACGCACGCGGGCGACGTCGTGCAAGACCGCGTGAAAGAAGCGATCGGAGCAGCGTCATGAGCGAGGATCTCGTCTTCGGCTTCTACATCTTCGCGCTCGCGACCTTCGTCGGCTACCAGGTCATCTCGCGCGTCCCGCCGCTCCTCCACACGCCGCTCATGAGCGGCACGAACGCCATCAGCGGGATCTCGCTCGTCGGCTCGCTGGTCGCGGCCGGCGCGCATCACGACCTCTTCTCGAGCGTCCTCGGCTTCATCGCGGTCACCGCCGCCACCATCAACGTGGTCGGCGGCTTCATGATCACCGATCGCATGCTGCGCATGTTCAAGAAGGGCCCGACTCCCGGCTCCAAGGCGAAGGGCTGAGCGTCATGCAAGACACGCTGATCAGCCTCGCGTATCTCGTCTCGTCGATCCTCTTCATCCTGTGTCTGCGCGGCCTCTCGTCGCCGGAGCAGGGACGTCGCGGCATCTTCCTCGGTGAGATCGGCATGCTCATCGCGGTCCTCGCGACCCTCGTGAAGCGCGAGATCGTCTCCTACGAGTGGATCGTCGCCGGTCTCCTCCTCGGCTCGCTCATCGGCACGTCGATCTCGCTGAAGATCCCGATGACGAAGATGCCCGAGCGAATCGCGTTCTCGCACGCGTTCGGCGGGCTCGCGACGGCGCTCGTCGGCGTCACCGAGTTCCACAAGCTGCGCGGCCTCTTCGGCGCGGTGGCGAGCACCGCCGTCGACGCATCTGCAGCCGTCGGCACCGCCGGCATCGCAGCCACCGAGCACGGCATGAGCCGGCTCACGATGGGCGCGCTCGGATTCGAGGTCTTCCTCGGCTCGCTCACGTTCACCGGCTCGATCATGGCGTTCGGCAAGCTGCAGGGCGTGATCACCGGAGCACCGGTGACCTGGAAGGGCCAGAACGCGATGAACATCGGCGCGTTCTTCGGCACCATCGCGCTGCTCGTCTACCAGGTGGCGTTCCCCAACGACGCGCCGCAGTGGATGTTCTTCGCGATGTGCGGCGCGGGCCTCGCGCTCGGCGTCCTCGCCGTGCTCCCCATCGGCGGCGCCGACATGCCGGTCGTCATCTCGCTGCTCAACTCGTACGCCGGCCTCGCGGCATGCGCGACGGGCTTCGCGCTCAAGAGCAACATCCTCATCATCTGCGGCGCGCTCGACGGCTCGTCGGGCCTGCTCCTCTCCATGATGATGAGCAAGGCGATGAACCGTTCGTTCGCGAACGTCGTCTTCGGCGCGTTCGGAACCGCGGAAGGAACCGCTGCGCCGTCGACCGGCGGAGCCGCGAAGCCGTTCAACGAAGCGACGGTCGAGGATGCCGCCGCGGTGCTCATGGCATCGCAATCGGTCATCATCGTTCCCGGCTACGGCATGGCCGTGTCACAGGCGCAGCACGCGGTGCGCGATCTGGCAGCGGCGCTCGAGAAGCGCGGCACCGAGGTGAAGTACGCGATCCATCCCGTCGCCGGACGCATGCCCGGTCACATGAACGTCCTCCTCGCCGAGGCGAACGTTCCTTACGATTCGCTCTTCGATCTCGACATGATCAACGACGACTTCGCGCGCACCGATGCCGTGCTCGTGGTCGGCGCGAACGACGTCGTGAATCCCGGGGCGAAGACCGATACCGCGAGCCCGATCTACGGCATGCCGGTGTTCAACGTGGAGCAGGCGAGGAGCGTGATCGTCCTCAAGCGCAGCATGAACACGGGGTTCTCGGGTGTCGAGAACGAGCTCTTCTTCCTGCCCAACACGATGATGGTCCTCGGCGACGCGAAGAAGACCATCCTCGCCCTCGTCAACGACGTGAAGGGCGTCGGCGGGCACTGAACGTCACGGGCACGCGTAGGCCTGCTTGCACGTCGCCTCTGCAAACGTGCGTGTCTCTCCGGCAGGCACCAGGAAGGCGAGCGGCACCGTGATGGGCATCGGCGGAACTTCGTTCGGGCATGAGTCGCGCTGTCGCGAGACGAACGTGACCTTCTTGCCGTCGTCGTAGACGTCGATGCCGACGGTCGCCGGTGAGAGAGCACGTCCGGTCACGACGAGGCTGCTCTTCGCGAAGTCCACGCCCGACGCCGGACAGTCGAGGGCGCCGGCGATCAGGTCGGCTTCCGAGTGGATGATGGTCGTTGCGCCGTGCGCGAGCCCTCTCCAGTGACACGCCGTCGGCGGCTGCCACGGCTTGACGAGCGTGGCCGTGCCCAGGCCTTCGGCCTTGCAGCGCGGCAGCTCGACCACGGTGCTCGACGTGCTCGTCGAGGTCGCTCCGCCGTCCGATGCCGGGTCGACACGTCCGGTGCGATGGCACGCTGCGAGGGCCAGAGTGGACGCCAAAAGGACCACGAACAGCGAGCTCCTTTGACCTCCAACCATCCTCGCAGCGTACAAGGGAACGCCGCCCGTCGGTCCGACTACTCGGCGTCCTGGAAGATCTGATCGTTGCCGCCGCCGCCCTGGATGGTGTCGTTGCCGGCGCCACCGTAGATCGAGTCGTCGCCGAGCAGGCCGTCGAGCGTGTCGTTGCCGCCGAGCCCGTGGATGTGGTCGTCGCCCTCGCGACCCCAGATGATGTTCGGCGCGTCGTTACCCCAGAGCAGGTCGTTGCCGTCCGCCGCCTCGAGGATCTCGAGGTCGTCCTCGAACGTGGTCGCTTGGTTCACGCCGCAGAGGTCGGGGTTATAGGCATGCGCGTGGAAGGCCGTCTTCTTCGAGGCCGCGCCCGCGAGCTGCGCATTCAAGTCGAAGCGCCCGCTGCGCGCGAAGCCGGCGACGTCCTTGCCACCGCCTCCCGAGTAGTGGTGCTTGCCACAAGGGTAGTCGGTGACGAGCTGATCGTCGCCGGCTCCGCCGAAGAGCTCGTCGGCGCCGTCGGTGTAGTGCGCGGCGTCCGGCTTGTCTTCCGTGCATCGGGCATCGACCTTGCGCTGCGCCGCGGTGCAGTCCTTCGCCGGCCACTTGCGGCTCTCGCTCAGGAGCGCATCGTCGCCGGCGTTGCCGTGGAGATGATCGGCGCCGGTGGGGCCGGAGAAGAGCACGTCCTCTTCGTCGCCGCCGTGGAGGGAGTCGTCGCCGTTGCCGCCGTTGACGTGCGCGGTCATGTCGATGGGGAAGCGACGCGATCCCGTCGCGGCCTCGGCGAGCTTCACCACGTCGTTGCCGTCGTTCATCCATGCGGCGATGTACCGAAGGACGTGCTTCGACGTGCAAGCGACGGTGGCGGCGCCCTCGGCGTTGCAGCCCGGCCCGGCGAAGAGCGGCCCGCCCTGGGTGGAGCGCACGCGGAACACGTCGCCTTGCTGGACGATCTCGATGTCGTCCGCGTGGTCCGTGCCGCGCACGACGAGGCCGACGTCGCGCGCCTTCGTGATGTCGAGGGAGACGAAGACGGCGTTGGCCGCGCCGGCCGGCAACGCGGTTCCGCACGGCTGACCGTCACACTTGTCGTCGCCCCAGCCGCCGATGAAGCGGATGTTCTTCCCGCCGGACGTGAAGTCGTCGGCATACGGCGAGCCGACCACCACCTCGATGTCGTCGAGCGGCTCGTTGCCGCCGTCGCCGTTCGCGCAGCCGTCGTGATTCTTCCCGCCGGGCGCGTCGGTGCAGCGATTCGTGAAGTCGATGCGCATGCCGTCGAACGCGCTCTTCGG
>JAXDMI010000067.1:0-3212 GCA_034666145.1 Myxococcales bacterium
CCGTTGTCGCGCCACTCCGCGGCGAGGGCGGAGCGCTCGGTCCCCGGGATGGCGAGCGCGAGAGCCGTGGGCTCCGCGACGATCCAGTCCGCCCCCGCTTCGGTCTCCGGCGCGAGGAGCTTCCGCCCCTTGCGATGCCTCCGGCCCATGTACGACGGCACGTACGCCGCGGTGTGGACCATGAACGCGCCGATCCACGCGACGAAGAGCCCGATCGGCAGCGCCCAGGCCGCGAGCGCGAAGCCCACGGGCCGCTCCTCCTTCGGGTAGCTGCCGAGGCGCACGAGCTGCAGCACTGCGCCGAGGACGCCGACCAGCATGGCGGCGGCGACGAGCAGGAAGAGGTTCTGCCGGCCGTTGAACGGCGTCGCGTGCGAGATGAGGATCATCGCGACGCTGCCGATCACCACCCACGCGAAGAAGAAGAACGCTCCCCACGCGAAGTCTCGCTTGAACGGGACCTGCTGCGGCATGTGCCGGTACGGGTCACGCGTGATGAGGTCCGCTTGCTCCGCTTCGTCCTTGCGTCGGGTCGTCATGGTCGAGGATCGCCTCCACCAGGTACTTACCGTGCAGCACGGGTATAGGCCCGACCGCTCGGCGACGCGCCGCGACCGTTCGGCCGCTATCCCGCACGACTATCTGGGATCGACGCTGAAGTACGTCGCGATCGCGTTGGTCTGACCCATATAGGTCGACGTCAATTCGGCAACGAGCAGCGCCGGCTTGGTCTTGCAGGTGCCGACGCGGTGATCGGTGAGACGCAGCGTGCGCGTCACCTTCCCCGACGTGGTCCACTTGATCGTGCCCTCGAAGACGTTTGCGCCGCAGTCGTTCTTGGAGACGAACTTCAGCGGGTAGACGCTGTTCTCGTTCTTCGGCAGCTCCTCGCCGCCGCAGCTGCCGTCGGCCTCGATCTCGGATTTGTCGGCGCTGTCGAGGCGCGGCTCGAGGGTCGCCTGCGGGCTCTTGCCGCCGCCGACGTGGAGCTCGATGTAATGGCGGCATCCGATCGGCGAGAGCTGGCCACCGGCCTGCTCGGTCGTCGCGAAGTCGCCTGCCGCGAGCGAGGAGGCCGCCTTCAGCTCCGGATCGTCGCCGGCCACGCTGGTGTCCGTCGACCCGCTGCACGCGACGAGCGTGAGGCTGGCACTGACAAGGAGGAGAGCGGCCGTCGAGTGAGCTCGCGAAATCATTGGGATCGCCCCAAGCAAAGGACGGGCCGCGCCTTCATCTACCTAGGTACGCCTACATAGGCGCCCAAATCGGAATTCCACTGGATCCTCGCGGTCCCGGAAGCGAATCCGCGGCGGACCAGGGCTCTTTCGGCCATCCGGTCTCGCTGCTACCTCGACAGTGCCCTTTCGGGCACCCCAAAGGGCGCGCGTTTTCTGAACCGCGCTCGAGGGGTCGCGACACTAGGGGGAGTCCGTGCTCACGCCGATCCGACAACCGAAGGCCGACCCGTCGCGGCGCGATCGCTCGGTGAGCGTGGTGCGCGAGCTGCGGCCCGGGCTCGTCGCGAACGGTGCGAGCGGCGGCGCGACCGACGCGGACATCGCGCTCGCTCTGCGCGACGGCAAGACCACCGCCGCCGTCATGCTCTTCGATCGGCACGCTCGTCATGTCGAGCGCCTCCTCTTCAGTCTGCTCGGCCCCGAGCCCGATGCCGAGGACCTCCTCCACGAGGTGTTCCTGCGCGCCATCGAGGGCATCTCCCACCTGGACGAGCCTGGCAAGCTACGGAGCTGGCTCACCGGCATCTGCGTGCATACTGCACGCGAGCACATCCGGAAGCGCGTTCGCCGCCGCTGGCTCTCGTTCGTCGCCGAGGTCCCCGAGCCGCCGACGCCGGCGCCGCGCGTGGCGACCGAAGAGGTCACTGAAGCGACGCGCTGCACCTTCGAGGTGCTGCGCGGGATGAGCGCCGACGACCGCGTGCTCTTCAGCCTGCGCTTCATCGAGGGCCTCGAGATGGGCGAGATCGCCGTGGCATGTGACGTCTCGCTGTCGACGGCAAAGCGCCGACTCAAGGACGCAGAGAAACATTTCCTGAGTCGCGCACGGCGCTTCCCTGCGCTCGCGCCTTGGATCGAAGAGGGCGGCCGATGGGTGAGCACGTGAGCCTCGATCGACTCGGCGGTCACGTCTCGGGCTCGCTCGAGGAGGTCCGCACCAGCCGCGATGCGGCCGCGCGGGTCCGCGCTCGGCTCGCTGCCGGCGAAGGCCGCGCGCGCGTCCGTCCGATGGCGCCGCGACTTCGCGTTCGCACCAGCGCGGCGCTCGGGGCGCTCGCGGTCGCGGCTACCGTTCTCGTCTTCGCGTTTGCGGCCTGGCGTGAGAGCCATCGCGCGCTCACGTTCGTGGTCGGCAGCGCCAGCGCGAACGGGAGCAACGGAGAATCGCCGAGGCCGAGCGATGTCGGCGCATTCCTCGCGGCCCCTGCCGACGCGGAGCTTCCCATCGCGTTCTCGGACGGAACCCACGTGAGCATCGCCGCCGGTGCGCGCGCGCGGGTCGCCGAGGTGACGCCGCGCGGCGCGCGCCTCCTCGTCGAGAACGGCGTCGTGCATGCGAGCGTCGTGCACCGGAGCGACACGCGGTGGCTCGTCGACGCCGGGCCCTTCGAAGTGAAGGTCACGGGTACGCGCTTCGACGTGGCGTGGCAGCCGGGCGAGCAGGCCATCGTCGTCACGCTCCACGAGGGCTCCGTCGTCGTCACGGGCTGCGGTCTCGCCGACGGCCAGCGCGTTTCGGGCGGACAGCAATTGCATGCATCATGCAAGACCGGCGCGGCGACGCTCTCGCCGCTCGCCGCGCTTGGAACGGAGTCGCCCGCGAGCGTACCGGCCATCGCACCTGCCATCGTACCGGCCATCGTATTGGGGGGACCGCCCGAGCCCACGACCACCGCGGCGGCATCGCTGCCGGACGCGCCGGTCGAGCATGCGACGATCGCCCCGTCCGTCGTCGCCCCGTCCGTCGTCACCGCGACGTCGACGGCGACGGCGACGGCGATGGCCGCAGCGCCTGCCGTCACGATGGCTCGGAATGCGAACGTCTCGGCCGCCGAGCGCGCGGCCCTCGCAGCCAGCGCTCCGCTCACGACGGCCACCGCCGCCGAGCTCCTCGCGCGCGCGAACGCCGAGCGCTACGCCGGTCGCTTCGAAGCCGCGACGGAGACGCTCGACGCCGTTCGTCGTCGCTTCCGC
>JAXDMI010000068.1:0-3632 GCA_034666145.1 Myxococcales bacterium
AGCGACGGTGACGCCGACGGTGATGGTGATGGAACGTCGTATTCACCCACGATCGACGCGGCCCCGCGATCGAGCAGCACGAGAGGCGGAGGCGTGGTCCATGCCGGCGGCGGGGGGAGCGGTCGCGGCACCGTCGGCGGCTGCCCCAGCTCGGCCTTCGAACCGAAGCCGCGCGGCACCTCGCGTCGCGTGCCGCGCGCGTCGATCGCGGAGCTCCCGCGATAGACGGAGAGCCGCGTGGTCTTCACCGCGTCCGCGCTGATCTGCGCCTCGCCGTCATAGACCTTCACGCTGGCGGCGTCGGTCCCGAGGGCGACGGACCCGCGCGGCCCGCTCGGCACGCTTGGCTGGCCGCCAGCGCCACCAGCCATGAACGCGCGGAGGTTGCCCGTGACCAGCGTCGCCGCCGTCTCGGGGGGAGCACCGATCTTGGCGGCAGCGGACCGCGCATCGCCGAGGATGATCACGAGCGTGCGCTCGCCGAGCTTCACTTGCGTCTCGTCGCGGAACGTCACGTCGGCTGCCGACGCTGCCTGCGTGCTCACGCGGTTGCCGCGGAAGAGCGGATCGTTCGCCTTGCCGGGCTTCGTCTCCGGCGTGAGCACGTCAACCTGGTTCTGCACGGCGGTGAGCTGTGCGTCGGGGCCCGTCTTCGGCGCGGGCTTCGGCGGGATCACCAGCACCATGCCCTCGTGCAGGACATGCGGCGGCGGCTTCCGCGCGAGCTCGGGATTCGCGGCATGCAAGAGATCGACGAACCGCGTGTCGCCGTAATAGCGCTGCGCGATCGACGAGCACGAGTCGCCGGTCTTCACGACGTGATGCACGGGCTCATCGGCGTGCGCGCGACCTTCATGGACCACCACCGCGGTCGGAAGCGCGACGAGCACCGCGATCACGAGCGCGAGCGGAGAGATCGTGAAGGCCGGCTTCATGATCGGCTTTGCCTGCGGAAGAGCCGGGTGAGCTTCGCGACGAGATCGGCGTCGGGCGCCCCGCGCAGCAGCATGTCGCTGGCGCCGGCACGGATCGCTGCGGCGGTCTCGTCGGGCGATTGGATGTCGACGACCACGACGGGCACGTTCGGAGCGACCGATTGCAGGCGGCTCACGCGCTCGATCCCATCACGCGCCGAGACGACGACCACCGTGGTGGCATTGCCGGCGACGTGAGGAGCGTCATCGCCGCTCGCGATCGCGCACGAGAGCCCGGCGGTCGCGACGCATCCGCGTATCGCTGCGCCTCGCTCCGTGTCGCGGATCCAGACGGCGACAGTCCCGGACGCCACCGGAGTCGGCTGCGCACGAGCACTCGCGCTCGCGCTCGCGCTCGGGCCCTCAGGCGTCGCTCGCGCGTTCCTCGAGAGCGCCCCCGCGCGCCGTCGCTGCGCTGCCGCTTGCTCCGCGAGCGATTGCGGATCCGTACCTGCTGCGGCGGCCGCAAGAGCTGCGCGGAGCTGCCCCGCCGTCGGTCGGTCCTGCGGTTGCTTCGCCAGCGCTGCGTGCACGGCGGCCTCGACGCCGGCCGAGACATCCGCCGCGACCTGACGCAGCTTCGTCGGCTCGACGAAGAGATGTTGCGCCATCAACGTCGCGGCGTCGCTTCCGGGGAACGGACGCGCGCCGGAGAGCAGCTCGTAGAGGACGAGCCCCGCCGAGTACACGTCGCTCTCGGGGCCGACGTCCTCGCCACGACACTGCTCTGGCGACATGTAGTGGGCGGTTCCCTGCACGACGCCGGTCTCGGTGAGGATCGAGGCAATGTTTCCGCGGACGCGCGCGAGGCCGAAGTCGATCACCACGAGCCGCGTCCGACCGTCCTCTTCGCGCGCGATCATCACGTTCGACGGCTTGATGTCTCGATGCACGATGTGGCTCGCGTGGCAGACCTCGAGCGCGGACAGAAGGTCATCGAGGATGGGAATCGCGCGATCGACGCCGAGCGCGCCCTTCTCCAAGATGATCCGCTCCAGGGTCGTGCCGGCGAGGAGCTCGAGGACCATGTAGACGTCGCCCTCCGATTCACCGGAGTCGAGCACCTTGACGATGTTCGGATGGCTCAGGGTCGCGAGCACGACGGCCTCGCGATGGAAGCGCTCGCGTGCCACATCGTCGTCGAGCAGTGACCGCTTGAGGATCTTGAGCGCGACGGGCCTGCCGAGGCGCTCGTGATGAGCGCGATAGATGCTCGCCATCCCGCCCGACCCGAGCTCCGCGTCGACGACCCAATGATCGATGACGCGCGTCACGAGCTCACCTCGAACACCTCGACCGGCTTCGCCTTGCCGCGCAGCGCATGCTCGCCGAGCGACGTGAACGTGAGGCGCGGGCACGCGAGCGTCACGGCCCGGGTGGTGAGCGTCTGCCGCGGACGCGCCAGCGCTTCGAGGCGCGCTGCGACGTTCACGGCATCGCCGATCACCGTGTATTCCATGCGCGAAGCGCTCCCGAGGTTGCCCATCAGGACCTCGCCGGTCGAGACGCCGATGCCGAGCTCGACCTCGAAGGCGTAGGCCTCACGCCAGCGCGGCAGGTTCGAGGCAACGAACGCGTGCATGTCCTCGGCGGCCGCGAGCGCGCGTGCGACGTCGTCGGTGCCGTCGCTTCCGGCGGTAGGACGGAACACCGCCATGATGCAGTCGCCGATGAACTTGTCGACCATGCCGCCGTGACGGAACACGATCTCGGAGAGGATCGTGAACAGCTCGTTGAGGAAGGCGACGGCGCGCTCGGGAGACGCCGTCTCCGCGAACCCCGTGAACGCCACGACGTCGGCGAACACCACCGTGACGCGCGTCTTCGCGCCGCCGAGATCGAGGGTGCCCTCGCCTTTCGCCGCCGCGGCCTCCGCTGCCTCTTCGGGCATGTAGCGGCGCAGGTTCGTCTCGATGCGCGCGCGCTTCGCGACCTCGTGCTCACTCGCCGCGAGGTCATCGGCCATGTGCTCGAGCGAAGAGCCGAGCGCCTCGAGCTCGTCGCCGCTCGTGACGTCGCTCCGCGCGCCGAAGTCGCGACGCGCGTAGCGCTGCACGAGCTTCATGAGCGTCGCGATGGGGCCGAGCACGCGGCGCACGACGAACAGGCCGGCGAGCGTCGCCAGCGCTGCGAGGGCGGCGACGCTGAGGAAGAATGCGCGGCGCGCCGACGTCAGCGCGGCGAACGCCTCGTCGGTGGGACGCTCGACGACGAGCGCCCAGCGCTGATCCGGCATGGTGCGGATCGTTCCGACCTCGTGGATCGGTCCGTCGTCGAATTCGGTCGTGAGGAGGAGGCCGGTCGCGAAGCTCTTCGTGGCCGATGCTCCGCTTGCGCCCTGTCCAACGTGGGCATCGTTGAAGATGGCGAGCGAACGCTGGGCGCCGCCGCCGCCGATCACCTGCATGGACTCGTCGACGAGGAACACGCGCTCGTACGCTCCGAAGCGCGTGAGCGAGATGGTCGCCAACTTCCGGTCGATGACCTCGGGAGCGAGGCCGACCACGAGGAAGCCGTGCACCGAGCCTCGCAGCGGAGCCTCGTAGCGTGGCACGCGCGTGCCGTCGGGCGCTGTGACGAGGCGAAAGCCGCTGCTCCCATCAGGCGGCAGCTTCAGCGCGGCGTGCGTCGGATCCCGGCCGAACATGCTGTCGCCCG
>JAXDMI010000069.1:0-3252 GCA_034666145.1 Myxococcales bacterium
ACCGACAACACGCAGCTCAAGAACTGTCGCAAGAGCCTCCTCTACGCGGAGAGCGTCCAGAACCTCCGCATCGAAGGCGCCGGCGTCATCGACGGCAACGGCAACACGCCGAAGTGGATCGGCCCGAGCACGCTCCATCCCGAGGCCACGCGGCCGATGGCGTTCTTCGCGGTGAAGAGCAAGAACGTCACCATCAAGGACGTCACCGTTGCGCACGCCGCCATGTGGGGGCTCGTCAACATGGAGGTCGACGGGCTCACCATCGATCACGTGACCATCGACTCGCAGCTCTCCGGCAACCGCGACGGCATCGACGTCGTCGATTGCCATCATGTCGTCATCCAGGACTCCACCATCGCGTCCGAGGACGACTCGATCTGCATCAAGAGCGGCACCAAGTACGGCGTCGACGACGTCGTCGTGAAGCGCTGCAAGGTTCGGTCGATCATCGCAAACGCCCTGAAATTCGGCACCGCCAGCTATGGGTCGTTCTCCAACGTGACCTTCGACGGCATCACCGTCGACAGCGCGGACAAGGCGGCCATGGCGGTGGAGTCGGTCGACGGCGCGGCCATCTCGAACATCGTCTTCCGCAACATCACCTTCAAGGACGTCGGCTCTCCCGTCTTCATCGTGCTCGGCGACCGCGGCGAGACACCTGCCGACGACGTGCATCGCATCGGCACCATCGACGGCGTGCACTTCGAGAACATCACCGGCAGCAGCATGCGTTACCACTGGGCCTCGCCGATCTCCGGGCTCGCGAAGGACGGCGTCACGCATCCGCTGAAGAACCTGACGTTCGCGAACGTCAGCATCACGAACAAGGGCGGATTGGCCTCCGTGCCCGCCGATCCGCCCGAGTATGCCGGGCAGTATCCCGACCCCAACCTCTGGGGCAACACGCCGGGGTTCGGCTACTTCATCCGCCACGCCACGGGCGTCACGTTCACGAACAGCACGCCGCTCGTCACGCCCGCCGATGCGCGACAGGGCATCGTCGCGCGCGACGTCGCGAACCTCGTCACGAACTGAGCGACCGAGCGACTGAGCGACCGAGCGAGCCGCGAGAGTCTCAGAACTTGTACTGCGCGCCGAGCCCGAGGAGGTCGGCAGACGCCGAGTAGCGACCGCCGTTCACCGCCTCGAACGGCGCGTTGCCGGCGATGGGGTTCACGCGCGGGATCTTCGCTTCGTCCGGCGAGACGTTGACGCTGCTCGCGAAGAGATGCGCGTACGTCATGTCGAGCCGCCAGTGCTCGCCCACGTGCAGGCCGCCGCCGATGGACAGCGTGATCTTGTCCACGTCGATGGTGAGCAGCGACAGGTACGGGCGGGGGATGGCGGTCGTCTCGTAGGACATGCCGCCACGCAAATCCATGGGATATCCCCACAGCTTGAACGTGTATTCTGCACCCAGTCGATACGAGTTGGTGTCCTGGAACTGACGCGGAAACCTGATGGCGGGGATCGGGACGCGCTTCGGCAGACCCGAGATGCCCTCGATGGCGACGCCCTCCGGCGTCAGATCGATCGAGTCGTGCACGCTCCAGAACTCGTGCACGTACGCGAGCTCGACGCGGAGCTCCTCGACGGGCCGCGCCTCGACGCCGAAGCGCAGGATCGGCGGTAGCTCGAAGCGCACGTGAGCGTCGGTGCCCGTCACGCGAGCGCCGTCGAAGATGGCGGCGTTCGGCAGCCGTACGTCGAAGCGCGTGTGCGAGCTCACCACCACGGGGAGCTGCACGCTCGTCGCGAGACGAAGCTCCTTGATCGGCACCCATGTCACGCCGGCGTTGCCCGTGGGCGAGAAGATGGGCCCGACGCGGAAGCTCGTCGCGGCGTCGTACTCGGGCTGCTCCGGCGCCGCGACGAGGCGATCGGCGGGGCTCACGCTGAATGTCACGTTCGACTGGAAGAAGCCCACGAGCGCGCCGATGCCGAGCCCGAAGCGCAGCTGCTCGATGGGCTTGTACGCGATCCAACCCCCGACGAGGATCAGCGCCGAGCCGTCGAACGATCCGAGCGCGTAGCGTGCGGGCGACGGCTGGCCGTTCACCTGCGACGGGTACGTCGCGATGGCGGCGTACGGCGCGTACGAGCCGCCGGCGATCGTCCACTCCTTGTGCTGGCCGAAGTTGTAGGAGGCGGCGAGCGTCGGGAACGGGATGACCGGCGACGTGCCGGTGACCGTGGGGCTCGTCACGTAGCGCACGGTGTTGTCGGCATCGACGATGCGGAGCTGGCGTGTGAACTCGCTCGAGAAGCGCAGCCACGAGAAGTCGGCGAGCAGGCTCGTGCCGGCGTCGGCGAGACCGGCAGGGTTGTACCAAATCGCGCCGAGGTCATCGGCGCCGGCCACGAACGCGCCGGCGCGACCCATCGGACGAACGCCGCGGTCCGAGAAATACAGGCCGCCCGCGTGCGCGTCGGTCACGGCGGTCGACGCGATCATCGCCGCTGCCACCACAGCCCGACGGAGGAGGGCCCGCGTGGGGTGGGGACCCCGAAAAACCGCGTTTTTTCGGGGCGGGGCGGCGCGTGCCGCCCCGTGATGGGTAGCTCTCACAAGTCCTTCGTGGCTTGCTTGATCACCGTATAGACCTGCTCGAGGCCGCGCGACTGGTTCGCGCAGAAGTCGGAGACCTCGCTGGCGATGCTCGCGTAATCCCCGGGGCCGAGCTTCGTGAGGTCCTGCGGGCGCTGCCGGTTCACGTCCGCTGCCACATCGATGAGCACTTCGATGGGCGGCGCGCCTCCGTCGGCAGGCGGCGTCACGAGGCGACGCAGCACGGCCGCGAGCGTGCGATTGGGATCGATCTCCTTCGAGCAGAGGCGCGTCCCGTCGGCGGTGCGGGCCTCGCTCAGGATCCGCGACATCACCTCGATCGACGCGAGAAGGAGGCCGCGTGACGCCACGTGTCCGCTCTGGTCGAGGACCTCGGGCGCCGCCGCGTTCGAGACCGCATGGAGGAGCGCCGTGAGGCTCGCGTCGTCCTCGAAGACCTGGAGGAGATCGACCATCGACGTGAGCATCGACCTCGATGCGTCGCTCTCGCCGCTCTGGAGGAGGAACACGAGGAGGCGCTCCAGCTCGGTGCGCGCGGGCTCGTCGGCGCGAATGGCGTCCACGACGTCGAGCACCGTCGCGAACGTCGGACCGGTGACGACGTCGCGCATCTTGCCGGGGAGGTCCTTGCGACCCCACGTGCAAGGGACCGTGGGATCCGGGCAATTGGCGGCGATCTGCGA
>JAXDMI010000070.1:0-3229 GCA_034666145.1 Myxococcales bacterium
CGGGCACCACGCTCGAGGAGCTCACGCCACTCTGCGACGCGCTCTACGACGCGCCCGAGCTCGATGCGCGCGGCCACGAGCATCGCGAGCGGCTGATGGAGCGGCTCGGCAATAGCATCGAGAAGCCACACGACTGGAGCGAAGGCGAGACATACACCATCATCTTCATCGAGAAGCTGAGCAGCGCGACCACCGACGAGCATCGCACGAGCATCGCCGCGCTCTCGCGATCGGAGACCGTCGCGAAGCTGCTCCTCGGCGAGACCAGCGCGCAGCCGCTCAGCGCCGCGACGCGCGACGACGTGCTCAAGAACTCGTTCTCCTATCTCGTGGACGATCTCGTCGTCGTCGACTGGAACAGCGCGCTCGTCGTCGAGCCGAGCGGCTCGCGGATCGTGCCGTTCGTTCTCGAGCTCGCGACCTCGCAGCTCCTCGAGTTCCGTTACTACGACGGGATCCTCGAGAAAGAGCTCGCCCGCGTCTACGACCACGTGGAGAAGGCACGCCCGCGGATCCTCCGCAGCCCCTACGCCGCGCTGACGCGGCAGGTGGTGCGTCGCTTCATGGAGCTCACGGAGTTCACCGAGCGCGTCGACAACGCCGTCAAGTCGGTCGGCGACTTCTATCTCGCGCGCGTCTACCTCTCGGCCATCAACCGCTTCCGCGTTCCCGACTGGCGGGAGGGCGTCGAGTCGAAGCTGGGCCTCATCTCGCGCGCGTATGCGCTGCTCAAGGGCGAGGTCGAAGTCTCGCGCGCGCAGCTCCTCGAGATCATCGTCGTCGTGCTGATCCTCATCGAGCTCGTCACCGCGCTGCGCGGTCACGTCTGATCGAGGGACTCTTCAGTGCGTCGTCCCGCACCAGCCGCCGAGCGATGCGCTGCACAGCGGATCGCCGGGCGAGCATGCGCAGCCCGGGGCGGGATCCGGTCCGCGCTTCGGTTTCGGCGGCGTTCCCGTGCGCAGCGTCGCGCATCGTCGGGCGGCGTCCGTGATCACGCCGCTGTCGCGCGCCGTGTCGATGCATTGCCGGGCGAGGACACGAGCCTCGTCACGCCAGCGGCGCGTCGGTCCGATCGCGATGTCCTCGAACGTGCTCATGACCGCAGGATCGGCGCGCCATGCCACTGGCATCGAGCCGAGCCCGGCTTCGTCGAGGCTGCGCGCCATCGTCATGTCGAGCTCCGCGGCCTCGGCGATGGCGTCGATGCGACCTTCGCGCGGCGCATCCGGCGCGTGGAAAGATGCAGCATACATGCGACTCGCCTGGTCGACGAAGGTCTGCGCCTGTCCGAACCACGTCTTCATGCTCGCCTCCTTCGCGTTCGTCGCGGGAGGTACGAGGTGGCCGAAGGCGTCGCGGGCGCCGCGTGCTTTGCGCAGCGCATCGGCGAACGAGAGGCCGGGGATGCTGGGCGCAGTCCACGCCTTCGGCAATGCCTCCGGCTCCAGCGGCGGCTCGGGCTCTACGGGCGGCGCCGTCGGCTCGGGCGGTCGCTCCTTCGCCGGCGGCACCACCGCGAGCGCGACGGGTTGCGATAGCGGATCGCCCACCACCACCTCGATCTCGGGTGCCGGTGCCGGTGCCGGTGATCGAACATCGAGCGGCTGCTTCCCGCAGGCGATGATGGCGACCAGCGCCGGAAACGCGAACAGCAGGGTCGGCGGTCTCATCGGCCTTCAACCCGACAAACCCCGACCGCTTGGGTTCCGGCGCGCGCGCGAATGTGCCGTCACGAAACGACTCGGATGTGACGTCACGTTTCGCACGAACGACTCCGCACCACGCACGGGCCCGCTGTCGTTCCCGGGAAAAAGCGGAAAAAGCCTCGCGCACCGGCATCGGCATGCCGATTGCGTGAGGCCCGATCGTCATGAACGTCTCCCTTCTCTTCGCCTCCGCTGTTTCGGCCGTCACCTCCATGAAGCTCGGGCTCGTGTTCCACGACGCGCCGCACGACGCTCCGCACGACGCTCCGCCGACCCCTTGAGGCGGTGATAGCTTCGTCGCCATGGACGCAGCGGCGATCAAGGCGAAATTCGACGAATCCAAGAGCAAGACCGGTCACGAGATCCGCAAGGTCAAGGTCGGCGGCTTCGACATCGACGGCGTCCTCCGCGGCAAGTTCGTCTCGCTCGACAAGTTCTGGAACATGGTCGACCAGGGCTTCGGCTTCTGCGACGTCATCTTCGGCTGGGACATCGGCGACATCCTCTACGACAACGCGAAGGTCACCGGCTGGGACACGGGCTACCCCGACGCGCACGCCACCATCGACCCGAGCACGCTGCGCGTTCCGCCCGGTGAGCCCGACACGGCGACGTTCCTCGTCGACTTCCTGAACCAGGACGGCACCGCGCATCCGGCCTGCCCGCGCTCGCTGCTGAAGCGCATCCTCGCGAGGGCCGCGGAGCAGGGCTACCAGGCCACGTTCGGCTCGGAGTTCGAGTTCTGGGTCTTCAAGGAGACGCCCGAGTCGCTCCACGAGAAGGGCTTCCGCAATCTCCAGCCGATCAGCCCGGGCATGTTCGGGTACTCGTGGCTGCGCGAGGATCAGAACCGCGAATTCTGTCACGCGATCCTGAACGAGATGACGGCGATGGATATCGCCATCGAGGCGCTCCACACCGAGACGGGACCCGGCGTCTACGAGGTCGCGCTGCGCTACGACGAGGCGCTGCGCGCCGCCGACAAAGCTGCCCTTTTCAAGACGCACATGAAGGCGCTCGCCACGCGTCACGGGCTCTCGGTCACGTTCATGGCGAAGTGGAACCACGATCTGCCGGGCTCGAGCGGCCATCTTCATCAGTCGCTGTGGACCGTCGCGCAGCCGGGCGCCGCGCCGCGCAATGCGTTCCACGACGAGAAGGGCGTCTCGAAGCTCTCGGCGACGGCGCTCTCGTACCTGGCGGGTCAGCTGGCGCTGATGCCGGAGCTGACCGCGCTCTATTCGCCGACCATCAACAGCTACAAGCGCTACGTGCCAGGCGTGTGGGCGCCGCTCACCGCATCGTGGGGTCCGGAGAATCGCACGTGCGCGATCCGCTCCATCCCCGGCGGCGCCAGCTCGACGCGGCTCGAGTACCGGCAGACGGCAGCCGACATCAACCCGTACATCGCGATGGCTACGTGCCTCGCCGCGGGCCTCTACGGGATCGAGAAGAAGCTCATCGCGCCGCCCGCCGGCAAGGGCGATACGTCGACGAGCAAGGACTTCAAGCCGCTGCCG
>JAXDMI010000071.1:0-13418 GCA_034666145.1 Myxococcales bacterium
CGCCGGGACGGCCCCCGGGTCCCGGAGCGCGCGCCGCGCCAGGCTCGCGAGGCGCCGCACGCACAGCGCGACGAGCGCAGCGAGAAGGAGCATCGACGCAGACTGAGGTGCGTGCGTGCGCGGGAAGCGAATCGCCGGCGCTCGCGCATCCGCACTCGCACCCGCGCGCGCGCTGGCCCGCGCCCGCGCGCTCCTACCCCTTCGCGCTCTCCAACGTCACGAGCCTCGCGCGCTCCTTCCCGCCGAGCTGCTCCCGCAACGCCTCCTCGAGCTCCTTCATGACTCCCGGCGTCCCGGGCCCCAGCACGATCGGCCCTCCCTCGCAGTCGAGCTCGATGCGGTTTCCCTTCACGTCGAAGCGACGGATCCTGGACCACGCTCGCGCCGCGCCTGCGAACGTCACGCCGTAGTCGTCGACCGCGACGTCGAGCGGCATCGTCGCCGAGACTCCGAACGCGGCGATCGCGAGGAGCGCGAGCATCACGCTCGAGCCGACTACGAACGTCCCGCCCGGGCGATGTCGCGAGAGCTGGTACCAGCCGCCCAACATCACGATGCCGAAGGCAAGGACGTGCAGCGCGACCGACGATCCCAAGAACAGCGCCGGTCGGCCTACGCGATAGAGCCGGCGATGCTCGGGCAGGATCGCTCGCACCGCGTCCTCCACCACGCCGTGCCGCAACGAGCGCCGCACCACCGCCACGAAGACGCTCGCGAGCACCACGTTCAGGAAGACCGCGAGCATCGCGCCGCCGTCGGTCGACAGCAGCGCATCGAACAGGCCATGCGCCGCCGCCGCGAGCGCGAGGAACAACAGCACACGCGGGCGCCGCTCCACGAGACGCGCGCCCAGCGCATAGCCCCAGATCGCGCCGAAGAACATGTGCGCCGGCACGCTCATGAAACAACGCGCGATCACGATCGGCGCCGACAGTCGCGTCAACGCGAAGTAACGGATGTTCTCCGCGGCCGCAAAGCCCAGCGACGACACGATGCCGTACACGATGCCGTCGACCGGCTCGTCGAACTCGCGACGTCGCACCGCGAAGCTCGCGCCGAGCATCTTGGCGCCTTCCTCGCACGTGCCCACCACCAACGTGAACACCACGAACGCGAGCGGCAGCGCAAAGAGCTGACCGCCGAAGGTCACCACGCGCGGATCGAGCCACGGCGAGAGGTTCACGAGGAACAGCTCGGCGAAGCCCGCCGGGATCGTCGCGATGCCTCCGAGCACGAACGTGATCGCGACCAGCCACATCGGCTCGGGATGCGCGCGATCGAAGCGCCGGATGAACGCGAGCCACGCCACCGACAGCAAGATCGGCACGACGAAGCACGCCGTCGCGAGCGCGTCGTTCGGCGGAAGACCCACCGCACCGACGCGTTTCAGGAGCGGCAGACGCGCTGTGGTGAGGATCTGCTTCTCGTCCTGCGCGCGCGCATATGCTTCGATCCCCGTGCCGAAGGACACGTGCAACGCATCACGTTCGAACGTCGGTCGACCAAGCGACGTGCGACCGCGCACCAGCACCTCACCACGTGGCGAGCCGATGGCGCGCTCGTACGCGGTGGAGAGCGCGCCCTCGGCCGGCGTGCCCTTCGCAGCGCGCAGGCGCAGACCGCCCTTGTCGCCCCAGCCCACCATGATGCCGTCGCCGAGCTCGCCGAGCGGACGCGCCCACACCAGCCGCGTGCGATAGCGAGGCTCGCTCGAGCCGGTGGCCGTCGACCAGATCGCCTCCGCGACCACGCGATGATCCTTGTCGACGATCCACTGGTCGACGGCGCGCGTGACGTCGATGCGCGAGCCCTCGTAGAAATGCGACACCGCTCCGTCGGCGAGCGTCTCCGTCTTCGAGACGAGACCGTGCACGTCGCGCGGCGAGCCCATCTGCGTCGGGTCGGGCTCGAGGAGCAGCACCGTCCCCGACCACGTGACCATCTCGTCCGCCGCCGCCGCGAGCGCCTCGTCGACGACGATGCTGACGCGACGACCCTCTTGCGTGACGTCTGCGCCGATCGGACCTGCTGCGCCGAGCCTCCGGAGAACCAGCGCGCGAACGTCCTGTCCGAACGCGGTGGCGGCGGGCTCGTCGTCCGTCTCGTAGGTGAGCTCGACGTCGCTGCCGCCCGCAACGCGCGGCGAGCAGCCCAACGCCGAGAACGCGAAGAGCATCGCTGCAACGCCGATCAGCAACGATCGGAGCGCGCTGTTCATCGCTTGCGCTTCCTCGCCTTCGTGTCGGCGATCACCGGCGCGTCGCCGCGCGGATAGCTGCCGACCACCTTGAGGAACGCCGCGCTCTTCTTCGCGGCGCGAAGCGCAGCTCCCAGCGCAGGATCGGCGCGATGACCTTCGACGTCGACGAGGAAGACGTACTGCCACGGCGCCTCGCGGCTCGGGCGCGACTCGATGCGCGTGAGGTTCACGCCCGCGTCCTCGAAATCGGTGAGCACGCGGCGCAGCGCACCCTCGCGATGCTGCACGCCGAACGCGAGCGTCGTGCGATCGCGACCGGAAGGCGGCGCGTCCTCGTGCGCAAGCACCACGAAGCGCGTGGCGTTCTCGCGCCGATCCTGGATGCGCGAGCGCAGGATCGGTACGTCGTGCAGCTCGGCGGCGATGTCGGCACCGATCGCGGCAGCGCGTTCGTCGGCATGCGCCTCACGAGCGGCCGCCGCGGTCGACGTGGTCTGCACCACCTGCGCACGCGGTAGATGCTTCGCGATCCACATGCGGCACTGCGCGAGAGCCTGCGGATGCGAATACACCGCGGTGATCTCGGAGAGCGACGTCGCGCGCGAGAGCAGGCAGTGCGAGATCGGAAGGACGTACTCCTGGCGAATCAGCAGATCGCCGTCGAGGAGCGCATCGGAGGTCATGCTCACCGCGCCCTCGGTGGAGTTCTCGAACGGTACGACGCCGTAGACTGCGTCCTTGCTGTGCACCGCTTCGAACACCGCCTCGATGGTCGCGCATTCGCGATAGCGCGCTTGCAGGCCGAAGAGACGTCGCGCCGCCATCTGCGAGAACGTACCCTCGGGTCCGAGATACGCGACGCGCAGCGGCTCCTCGACGGAGAGGCACGCGCTCATCACCTCGCGAAATACGGCGCGGATCGCATCGGCAGGGAAGCGCGCGCCGCGCTTCACGAGGCGCTCGAGGACCTGCCGCTCGCGCTCGGGATCGTGGAACACCTCGATCTCGGCGGCACGTTTCACGGCGGCGACCTCGCGGGCGACGTCGGCGCGCTCCTCGAGGAGCTTCAAGATGGTGTCGTCGAGCGAGTCGATGCGAGCGCGGGCCTCGCCGAGCGCGGGGAGCGGGCCGGAACCAGAGCGGGAACCGGAGCGGGAACTAGAACCCGAGCGGGCTCCAGCGGGCCCCGACCGTCGCCGGTCCGAAAGGGACTTCACGCCGGCATGGTCGCATGAGTAGGATGCCGGCGCGATGCCCGAAGCCAACGTGCTCTATTCCGTGACGGCGGCGGTCGTGCTGGGGCTCGTGGCCTGGGTCGCGTTCGTGCTGAAGACCGCCAAGGAGCCCTGGGCTCGGCCGCCGATCGCGTCGTTGCGTACCGCGGACGTGCCGCTCGAGGGTGCGGCCGAGGCGCCGGTCGCGGCGAAGGCGGACGCGGACGCGAAGGCGGACGAGAAAGCCGCGGACGCGAAGACGGAAGCGAAGGCGGACGAGAAAGCCGCGGACGCGAAGGCGGAAGAGAAGGCCGAGGAAGAGGCCGACGCCAAGAAGACCGACGACGCCGCGAAGGCGTGAGTCAGAGACGACCGCTCGTCGTCGTCGCTGCCTGGATCTGCGGGGTCGACGGAGCTTCGTTCTCCTCCATCACGAGGAACACGACGTACTGGCCCCACGCGGCGCCTGGCTCCTTGTAGTGCGTGACCTCGACGCCGACCGACACCGCTCCGCCTCGCATCAGCTCGGCCGGGAAGGGTAGCGCGTCGAGATCGTTCGTCGCGACGACCCATCCGCGTACCGAGCGATGCAGCCGGTCTCGCTCCATGATCAGCGCGTCATTGAGCGCGTCGGACGCGTCCTTCTGACCTGCGTTCACCAGCGTCGCTTGCATGCCGAGCGCCTTGGTCCCGGGGATCGCGACCGGCGCCGGAAGCCCGCGCGCCGTCCGCGTCCTCTTCATCAGCTCGAACACGCGCGCGGACTCGGCGCGATGATCGCTCCCGCCGAAGAACTCGTACGTCGTCACGACCGCGCCGATGCCGCCCACGGTGCCGGGCGGCGCGACGCCGATGGCGATCTGACGTGCGCCCGCTTCGAGCATCGTGAAGCGACCCATCGGCATCTCGAGCGCGTAATCGAGCCACGCATTCGCGTCCGTCGTTCCGCTGAGCAGCGCCGCGTAGAGGTTGCCGTTGCGGATGGTGCCCTCCACGTCCCAACCCGCGAGCAGTCCCAGACCGACGACGTCGCCCTGCGTCTGGTCGCTGAGCATCGACGCCTGGAAGAAATGCGGAGCGAGACGCTGGTTCGTCGCAGCTTGATTGGGCGCTAGTGTCACGGGCGCCAATTTCCCGACCGCGCGCGCGCGGTTCACGCCTTCGAGCACCGCGACGGACAGCTCGCCGCCATTCGTGACCGGCTTCGCCTCGTGCACCACCGGCGCGTACTTGATCGGCGCCGATGCGTCGCGACGCGCCAGCGCGATACCGAGCGACCGGAGCAGGAGCCGACCCTGCGCGCGCGTCGCGACCTCGATCCAGGTCGCTTGATCGCCGGGCGCCATCGAGCAATGGAACGCGAAGAGCGGCAACGGCATCGCGAGATCCTGCTCGCAGCGCGCGACGCCCGTATCGCCTTGGTTCATCAGCGCGAGCACCGTCTCGGTGCCGGCCGGCGCCGTGCCGCGCACCTCGACGCGCCCCGAGGCATCGACAGGCGAGACCACCAGCTCGGAGACGGCCTTCGACGCCGCCGTCATGATGACGACGCGCTTTCCCTTGCGACCCATCCACACGCCCGCGATCTGGCCCTTCAGCTCCGGCGGAACGGTGAGCTTGCTCTGCCACTGCGCGAGCAGCTTCTCGTCGCCGAGCTCGGGCGGCGCCTCGCCGCGTTGCTCCGCGAACGAGACGTCGGTGCGCGTGAGACCACACGACGCGAGGATGAAGCGCTTGAGACGTTCGTCGGGGTAGGCCTCGTGCTCGAGCTGGAACCGTCCGAGCTCGCGCGCGACGCAGCGCAGCTCCTTCGCGTACGTGAGCGCTACGCCGGCCTTCGTGGCGGCCTGCGCGAAGCGCGTCTCGACGAGCGCCGGCGCGTCGACGGGCGTCGTATCGAACGTCCACTCCGAAGCGGTCGCGACGTTGCGTGCGGGGAGCTCCGGCACCGGCGTCTGCGCGAGCTTGTCGAGCGTGGCGCGCGTGGGGAAAGGCTGCGCGGGCTTCGCGGCCTTGGGATGCTTTGCGCCGTGCTGCATGCCTTCGGCGCCGCAACCGAGCCCGAGCGCGCCGAGCCCAGCGAACGTGACGAGCGAGACGAGGGACGTGACCGCGAGCGACCTGACGACCATGCGGCGCGTCTAACAACGCGCTCGTGGCGCCACAACGATGAACCGCGTGGATTGCAACGCTTTGGCAACTCGCGCAGACTCTCCGGATGCGAATTTCCTTGGTCTTCGTGGTCTTTGCGGCAATCACCGGCAGCACCGCGTGCAGCAGCACGACGACCGGTACGTCGGGCACCGGAACATCGGGGACGTCGGGATCGGCGGCGGTCTCGGTGAGCAATTGCAGCTCGCGCTGTCAGCTGAAGGCCACGCAGTGCGGCGAGCCTGCCGCCGACGCGATGACGAGCTGCTCGAGCCTTTGCAGCTCGACGACGGAAGGTCAGCTCTCCTGCCTCGAGGCCGCGGCGTGCTCGAAGCTGACACCGACGAACTTCGACACCGTGTGTCCGAAGGACACCGGCTCGAGCGGCGGCACGAGCGGCGGCACGAGCGGCGGCACGAGCGGCGGCTCGAGCGGTGGAACGGCGGTGCTCGGCGACGCATGCACCTGCGCGAGCGCCACGCCGGGCTCCGAGGGTTACTGCGCCGGCACCACGCAGCCGTGCATGAGCAATCTCAAGTGCATCTACAGCGCGAGCAGCAACGGCGCCGGCCATTGCTACGCCGCGAGCTGTTGCGACTCGACGACCGCTTGCGACAACGACACGTCGCTCCTCAAGTCCTGCAGCACAGGCATGTGTCAGCGGACCGCCGTCGGTTACTACTGCGGCCTCTGAGCAATCGCCTCTGAGTGATCGCTTTCCGTGCGCGCACTCCACTTGATGGAGTGTGCGTACGTACCGCGCCGTAATGGCGACGGGGCTCGTGCGCCAGGAGCGAGCCATGGAGCGAGCACTCTCGGACGACGACATCCCCACACTCCCGGCCTTTCCGGTGCCGGGGCCTCCGAGAGCCGTGCTCGCGCCGCCGCCGCCGTCGCCGCCGCCGACTCCGTTCTTTCCGGCGACGCTCCCACGAGCGCGTAAGGAGCTCGTGATCGACACGGGGGCGGAGGGCTTCTTCGCTGTCGGTCTCGCGATGAACGACATCGCACGAGCGCCGACGGACGAAGAGCTCGCCGCGTGGTGGGGCGCGCAGCGCCGGCGTTCTCTCGCTCGCTATGTCCTCGCCGTCGTCGTCGTGTGCTTGGGGATCATGGCGGCGACCGCCGTTCAGCTCGGTTGAGCGCGCGAGAATGCGACGCGCCGCCGCCGTCCGCACGACGCGCGAACCGGCACGCGCAATGCGTGACGCGATACATGCAGTACACAAAGCGCGGGAAGCAGCGGACGAGGCCGATGCAAATCGCGCCACTCGTGGCTGCGCTGGCGCTCGCGGCCTGCGCCGAGCGCGCAAGTACCGCAGTAATTGTTACGGACGACGTCGGTACCACCTCCGCTGCGGAGACGCCGCGTGATGGTCGTGTCGTGTTGATCACCATCGACGGAGCGCGCTGGCAGGACGTCTTCCAGGGCACGGATCCCCTGTTCAACGGCGGCGCGCCGGCGTTGTCACCGGAAGAGCTCATGCCTCGCGCCCATGCGCTCGTCGCGACGCGCGGCGTTGCCCTAGGTGCGACGCGGCCGGGCTGCGGGACGGTGCATACCGCGGGCGCCTCGAACATGTCGCTGCCCGGGTATCTCGAGATCTTCACGGGCCACGCCTCGCACTGCCTCGACAACGCGTGTGCGCAGGTCGCGGAGACCGTGCTCGACGAGGCCGCGCGCGACGCGCAGGTCAGCGTCGCGAGCATCGGGTCATGGGAGATGCTCACGCGTGCCGTGTCGGGCGGCGGCTCCGGCGTGGTCGCCGCGGTCGGCCGCGATTGGCCGGCCTCGGTCCCCGTCACCGGTCATCTCGCGGAGCTCGTCGACGTAGGTCGTAACGCGAATCCCTATCCGGGCATCGACGCGTACCGGCCCGACGCCGCCACAGCCGCCATCGCGCTCGAGTATTTTCGGGTGAACAAGCCTGCGCTCTTCCACATCGGCCTTGGCGATACCGACGAGTACGGGCATCGCATGGACTACGCCTCGTACATCGTCGCGCTGAAGCAGGCCGACAGCGTGATCGGAGAGGTCGCCGACATCCTCGACACGATGGGCGAGGACGGCGCGAAGACCACGGTCATCGTCACGCCCGATCACGGCCGCAACTCCGACTTCAAGGATCACGGCGTGTTCCGCCCCGAGTCGGGCCGCACGTTCGTGCTCGCGTTCGGTGGACGCGTCGCGGTGCAGGGCATCGCGTGTCCGTCGCACGACTACACGATCGCCGACATCGCGCCGACCATCCGCGTCCTCATGGGCCTGCCGAAGGATCGCGCGGATGGCGCGGGCAGCGCGATCGACCTGATCACGGAGGCTCCCAAGTGAAGACGACCGGCATGCGCTTCGCGACGGCCGCTGTCGCGGCGCTGCTCCTCGCCTTCACAGGTGTTGCTTCCGCCGACGACCAGCCGGCGAACGTGCCGTCCCACGAGCCCAGCGCGTCGGGGCTGCGCTTCGGTCTCCGCACCGGCGTCGCGTTGCCTTTCGGCTCCGCATTCACCGGCAGCGGGTCGCTCTCCGACACCATCACCGGCTATGTCCCGATCCGTGCCGACATCGGCTTTCGCATCGCGCGCCACCTCTACGTCGGCGTCAACGGCGAGCTCGGAAAGATCGTACCCGCGCAATGCGTCTCCGGCTTCTCGTGCTCGGGGACCCATACGCGCATCGGCCTGATGGCCGCCTACCACTTCCGGCCCAGCGCCACGTTCGATCCGTACGTCGGAGCGGGCACCGGCTACGAGGTGCTCCACACGTCACGCTCCATCGATAGCGCGGGCGTCGACATCACGGCGCGCGGCTTCGAGCTCCTCGATCTCGAGGCCGGCGGAGACGTTCGACTCGCCCGCGCGTGGCGCATCGGTCCCGTGCTGTCCGGCTCCTTGGGGCGCTTCACGAGCATCGCCGTGAACGGGACGACGTCCACCGACTACGAGACCGCGCTGCATGCGTGGGCGATGCTCGGCCTGCGCGGCGCGTTCGATCTCTGAAGCGCTCGCAGCGCGCGTCAGCCGAGCGCCGAGCGCAACGACGTGCGCGCCGGCGTGGTCAGCGATGCGAGGTGGATGTCCGACGGTCCCGAGATCGCGACCACCTCGCCGGTGGGATCGAAGCGGAACGCTTCGCCCCCGCGCACGTTGGTGGGGAGCACGCCGCGAGGCCGAAAATCATCGGGATCCAGCGCGTACGCGCGATCGGTGACGAACACGATGTCGCCGTTTCGGGCGCGCGAAATCGTGCATGGTGCAGGCTTCATCGGAGAGATCTCGGGGGGCAGCGGATGGCACTCCGCGCGCACGCGCATCGTGGGATCGAGCCGCACGAGGCCGTAAGGAATGCGCTCGCGGAAGGCGGCGCCGCCTTCGTTCTGCACGTACGCGACGAGCAGCGAGCCGTCGGGCTCCCAGACGACGTCGCACACGTCGGTCGGCGCGCTGCGGACGTGCTCGCCGATCGCCCCCGGCAGCAGCGAGCGCGCGCGAGGATCGATGCGCAAGAGGACGAGCCGGCACTTGTCGCCGACCTGCTCTTCCCAGAGCATGCGATCGCCGCCCGGCTCGAGCCAGGCGCGGCCGCGCTCGATGTCGGGGAAGACCTCGGTACGCACGGTGCGCTCGCGGATCGACCACACCGTGAGCGAGGCATGCGAATGGATGCGGCTCGTCATCGCCATGATGTGATCGCCGCCGCGATGCCAGCCGATCGCGTCGCGCGAGGTTCGCGAGCGCGAGAGCATCGGCGGCTCGAGATCGAGCTCGGACACCGCGAGCGGCATCACCTCACCACGCGACGGCGTCCACACCGCGAGGCGCATCTCCGGAGGGCCGCGCCGCGGGAACGGCGTGAGATCGACGAGGAGGCGCTGGCCCGACGGATCGAAGCCGTGGTGCTCGCAGCGTCCGAGGTCCGGACCCAGGGTCACGTCGAGGCCCTTGCGATGCACGATGGTGACGCCGAGGCACTCGACGGACGCGACGGCGAAGGTGTTGCCGTTGGCCCATGCGAGGCCGCGGGCGGACCAGCGCGGATGCATCGGCTCGTGCGCGAGCGCCACCTCGATGGTGGCGCTCTCGAAGCTGACGAGGAGACCGGCGCGACAGCGCGGGCACTTGCGTGAGGTCTCGTCACCGTCGAGCTCGATGGTCGCGCGGCAGTACGGACAGTCGGCGCGCATTGGACGCCGAGCATACAACGTCAGCGCGCGACGCCGAAGCTCACCTGCGGAAAGAGCTCGTCGCCGCTGTCGGTGCGGCGCATCGCGTCGAGCGTGGCGATGACGACGTCGTAGGGAACCTGCGCGTTCGCGCTGATGAGGACGTCGCGTTCGTCCTTGAACTCGGTGGCGGCGGCCTTCAGCTTCACGGCGCAGGCCTTGAGGGCGTCGTAGTCGTACTCGGTGCCGCGCTTCGGGACGGCGAGGCCGCTGCCGGTGTCGATGCAGCCGGGCGCGACGTTGCCGCCCTTGGCCTTGAGGCTGAAGCCGTCGGGCACGACGATCACGGTGAGGCCGAGCGCGGTCTGGTTCGGCGGACGGATGCCGGGTCGCGGGAGCGGCGACGCGTCGATGGTGGCGGTGAAGGTGATGGCGACGGTGGCGAGGACGAACATCAGCACGTTGGTGATGATGTCGAGGAACGGAACGACGTTGAGCTCACCGCCTTCGTCGTCCGGCGACGCATCGGCGGGCGTCGTCAAACGTCGGATCTTCGCCCGCTGGCAGGCACTCAGGACCTCGCGAACCTGGGGTGAGCTACTGGCCATCCTGCGCGGACAGCGCGCTTTCGCGAAAGTTCCCGAATCGTGCGATCGCCGGTTTTCGACGCTCAGAGCGCGGTGCCGGACGCGAAATCCTTGGCGATCGTCTGCCCCACCGTGGTCACGGCGGGCGGGTTCGTCGTGACGAGACCGAGCTCGCGGTTGTATTGGAGCGAGCCGGTGGTGAAGTTCTCGGAGCCGACGTAGGCCTGCGCGCCGTCGGCGACGACCGCCTTGGCGTGGATGTACGGGTTCGACACCTTCACCACCGACACACCCGCCGCCTTGAGCTGCGTGATGGCGGTGGCCTGGGACATCGCCGGCGTGTTGTCGGCGACGACGACGCGGACCTTCACGCCGGCCATCTGCGCGGCGGCGAGGGCGTTGACGATCTTGTAGTCGCTGAGCTCTTCGCCCTCGAGGTCGACCGACTTCTTGGCGGCCTGGATCAGCTGCAGGATGCCGTCGCGTGCGTTGATGGGCGCGATGAGGAGAAAGCCGCTCGGTACGTATGGCGTGGCTGCGAAGTCGGCGGCGAACATCGCGTCGGCCTCCTTCACGTCGCCGGGATCGGTGTCGAGCGCGAGGAACTCGCGGTTCTGTGAGCTCGTGGTCTCGAGGTTCATCGTCATGATCCACGCGCTGGCGCCATCGATGACGACGCACTTCTCGTGCGTGAGCGTGAAGGCGGGGTTCGACCACGCCACCGAGACACCCGCAGTCTGGAGCGTGTTGAAGGTCGCAGTGTTGGTGCCGGCGCCCATCGGGAACGTCTTGTTGAGGATGACCTTCACGTCGAGGCCGGCTTTGTGCTGCGCGATGAGGGCGTTGATGAACCGCTTGTCGTTCATCAGGTACATCGTGAGGTGCACCGACTTCTTCGCCGCCTGGATCGCGGAGAGGACGACCTGCGCGTTGTCGGTGGGCTCGACGGTGATCGTGACCGTGTCGGGGCCCTTGATCGGCGCGCCGTCGGGACCGACGACGGGGCCTCCGCTCGTCGTTCCGGCCTCGACCGTGGGGTCGCCGCCGCTCGTGCCGGCCTCGTCGCCGGGGACGGACGTCGTGTCGCCGCTGCTACCCGGAGTCGTGCCGGCGCTTCCGCACGCTGCCGCTGCGAGCGCGCAGAGCGAGAGAACGACGACGCCGGGGATGATGAACGAGCGAGAAGCTACGGCGCGATTCATATGCGAGCCGCTCCGCATACCACCCGGTCGACCCTCACGCACGCCGAGAGGGCGTAAAATATGCCCGGAAAAGCCGGCGAAATGCGTGCAAAGACCCGGTGATCGCGGGCGCGTGCAGCCAGCGCGGAAAAATCTTCAGGGAAGCGGGTGCCTCACGAAGAAGTCCCACATCGCATCGGTCGCGACGATGTTCGTCGTCGTGTAGCCGAGCGACGGGACGGGCAGTCCGCCGGGCCAGGTGTGTCCACCGCCGGTGACGGTGCAGAGGTTGACCTCGGCGCCGCCCTGACAGCCGTCGTAGGTCGTGCACGTGACGTCGCCGGTCTTCGACGTCTCGCGCGGAGTGACGGTGCAGCCGCTGCGCGCAGCCCATCCGGACATCGTCTGCAGCACCGACGGGAAGCCCATCGAGGGATTGCCGTCGTAAGGAACGAGCGGATCGAGCGTGCCGTGGAACTGGAAGACGGACATCGGACGTGCCGGGTTGCACGTGGGGATGGCGAGCAGGCCGGCGACGGGCGCCACGGCAGCGATGCGCGTCGAGAGCTCGCATGCGAGGCGATGCGAGAGGAACCCGCCGTTCGACATGCCGGTGGCGAAGATGCGATGGGCGTCGACGCAGAGCTTCGACTCGAGCTCGTCGATGATCTTGCCGACGAAGCCGACGTCGTCGGTGGCGTTGGCGGCGGCGTCGCCGCAGCATGCGCCGGCGTTCCAGCTCGGCGTGACGCCGGTGCCTTCGGGATGGACGGCGATGAACGTCGCGGCGTCGGCCTTGTCGTTCATGTGCGCGAGCAAGTTCTGCTCGGCGCCGTTCGACGTGTAGCCGTGGAAGTTCAGGACGACGGGCAACGCCTTGGTCGGGTCGTAGCCGTTCGGGACGTGGACGTGGACGGTGCGATCGACGCCGGCCACGTTGAGCGTCCAGTCGAGATCTCCTTTGAGCGCCTCTTTTCCGGTGCACGGTGTGCCGGTCGCGGGCGGCGTGGTGGCGGGCGTGCCGGGCGGAGAGCTCGGCGTGGTGCCGGTGGTGTCGCCGGTTGGTGGCGTGGTGGTGCCGGCGGCGGGCGTTGCGGGCGGCGCCGTTGCCGTGCCGTCGCTGCTCGAGCCGCATGCGCCTGCGCAGAGGAGGAGCGTGACGAGGAGCAGCACCAACGTGAGCGAGCGTGTCGTCTTCGTCGGGATCACGAGGCACCTCGGTGCTTGGGTTTCTTCGGAGACCTGGCCGGGGCGGGGGTCTTGCGAGCTGTCTTCGTCGTCGTGGTCTTGGTGGCGAGGGCGGCAAGCGTGGCGTCGACGAGGGGACGGAGGACCTGGGCGAGCGGCTTCGCGTGCGGGCTGGATGCGCAGTGGAGTGTTGCGCCGAGGTAGGAGGCCATGAGGAGGCTCGCGACGGTCTCGGCGTCGGCTCCGCGGAGCTCGCCGTTGGCGATGCCTACGCGTGCGTCTTCGGTCATGCGCGTGAAGAGGCGACCGAAGACGGCATCGGTGGCGCTGCCGACCTCGCGACTCTCGAGCGATGCGATGAGGACGGCGCGACTGAGCTCGGTGTTGGCGGCGGCCTGGATGCCGAGCGTCATGGTGGCGGCCTCGAGTCGCTCGATGACGGAGCCTCCGCGAGCGGCGACGGCATCGCGAGCGGCGCTGGCGGCGCCGATCTGCAGCTGAACGAGGGTGACGACGATCGCTTCCTTGGTCTTGAAGTGAACGAAGAAGGTCCCCTTGGCGACGCCGGCGCGCTCAGCGATCTGCTCGACGGTGGTGCGCTTCCAGCCGACCTCCCCGACGAGCGCGATGGCAGCGGCGACGAGCCGAAGCTTGGTCTCGCGTCGCTGATCGTCGCGACGATTCGACCGCGCGGGCGCGTCGAGCTCGAGGACGTTGGAGGGCGCGGCGGCGCGTGC
>JAXDMI010000072.1:0-7705 GCA_034666145.1 Myxococcales bacterium
GTGAGGAGCCGCATCCGCATCTCGAAGAACGCCCTCCGCACCGCCGTGGAGGCCGACTCGAAGCTCGAAGAGGGGCTCTCGCGGGAGCCCGAATGAGGGCTCTTGCCCTCGAGGCGTGGCGGACTGCACGACGAGTTGCAGGGTGCAATCTGACCCCCGTGGCAGAGGGCAAATAGCGACGGGTCCGTTTTGCAGTCCGCGGGCTCGGCGGGGTCTCGGCGCAGTGAGTCCGTGCACTTGATGCGTACTGCCGCCCGGCACATGGGTTGCTCGAGCGGCGCCGAACACTTCTGCCGGGGGGCCGACGAGATGAGAAAGAACAACGCGGCGTTAGTCGCCGCGGGCGCATTCCTTTGTGCGCTGGGCATGTGGTGCGACGCGGGCTGTGGAGGAGACATCGAGCGAGAGACGCACGGCAGTAAGACGGAGAGGCTCGAGGATCTGCACGCGCTGACGACCATCGCCGTCCCGGAGCCGGCGGGCACCGAGATCGTCGACACGGACGCGGCCATCGTCCTCGGCAAGGCGTTCTTCTGGGACCAACAGGCGGGGAGCGACGGCATCACGGCGTGCGCCTCGTGTCATGCGACGGCCGGAGCCGACAGTCGCCGATTCAACATCGTCAACCCTGGACCCAACGGCGTGTTCGAAGCGTGCGGGACGAACGGTCCGTCGCAGAGCACGACACCTTGCAACGGGATCTCGGATGATCGCATCGGCTCGCAAGGCGTGGCGGCATCCAGCTTCGTTTCCATTGCGAGCGATACGACCTCCGCGGTCGACGTATGCACGCCGCTGACGACGGGCACGTACGGCTCTGCACGGCAGGTGACGGCACGCAACGCGCCGAGCATCGTCGGAGCTGCGCTCTATCGTGACGCGTTCTGGGACGGCCGCGCTCGACACACCCTCCACGGCGTCGATCCGATGGCGTGTGGGGGTCGGCCCGTCGACGGACCGAACAGCCTCGCCGAGAAGCTCCTCGCGCGGCAACCGCTCCAGCTCCAGCGCGTGAGCGTTCGTGACAGCGTACTCGGCGGACTCTCGGCTGCTCCCAATCGCGGATTGAACACGACGTATCGCGATTTGCTCATCAAGGCATTTGGCAATGCCGCCTCCGGCAGCGCCGTTATGACCAAGTTCTCCACATTCTGGGGACAATCGATCCTCGCCTATGAATCGACGCTGATTCCCAATCAGACTCCGTTCGACGCGTACCTATCCGGGAACAAGTCGGCGCTGACCGCCAATCAGCAGCGCGGCCTCGACCGCTTCATGGGCCGGGCCGGGTGCGCGAAGTGCCATGCGGGCTCGGAGCTCTCCGACGCCACGGTCTCGTTCGCTGCAGCACGTGGCGTGGTCAACGACGACGGTGGCGACCAGGGCTTCCACAACGTCGGCGTCCGCCCGAGCGAAGAGGACGTCGGACGTGCGGGCACCGGCCCGAACCGCGGCGCCTTCAAGACTCCGCAGCTCCGAAACGTGAAGCTCACGGCGCCCTACTTCCACAACGGCGGCAAGGCGACCCTGCGCTCGGTCGTGGAGCTCTACGCTGCGGGCGGCGACTTCGCGAACGCCGAGAAGTCCAGGCACGTGAAGCGCCTGCGGCTCGAGCCGCGAGACGTCGACGCGCTCGTCGACTTCCTCACGAACGGGCTCACCGACTGCCGCACCGAGAAGGAGCGCGCTCCGTTCGACCATCCCTCGCTAGCGTTCCCCGACGGGCCGACGCTCGCTGCGGTCGGCGCCGACGGCACCGGCTCGTGTCCGCGCGGTCCCCAGACGCCGCTCGATCGCTCGCGGTCCCTGACGATGCGTTGACCCGGCGCACCCTGACCGATCAGGCTATTTTCAGAGGGTTCGTCGCAAGAAGGAGATCGCCTCGTCCCACGCGCGATCGGTGGCTTCGGGATCGTAGCGAGGGCCCTCGTCACGCATGAAGGCGTGCTCGGCGGCGAACAGGCGCGTCGCGAAGGTCGTCCCCGCGCGTGTCAGCGCCTCGGCGATCTTCGCTCGCGCATCCTCGGGCACGTGGGGATCGGCGGTGCCGAATACGAGGAGCAGCTCTCCCGCGACGTCCGCAGCGCGCGCGAGCGAGCCGGCGTCGTCGTCCTTCCCGAGCCGGCCGTCGTGCAAGCCCGTGGGGTAGAAGCAGACCGTGCCGCGCACGTCGGGATGGAGCGCGGCGCGGAACGCGAGATGTCCGCCGATGCAGAAGCCCATCGCGCCGAGCCGCTCGCGGCTCGCGCGCGGATGCTCCTTCAGCCAGTCGAGGGCGGTCCGGCAGTCGGCGTCGAATTCAGCGACCGAGGTCTTCTTCGCGTTCTCGAGCCCGCGCGCGCGGCCGGGGTCGTCGAACGCGAGCGTGGTGCCGGCCGGCTCGATGCGGTGATAGATCTCCGGCGTCGCGACGACGAATCCATATCCCGCCAGCCGCGTGCTCACTCGCCTCTGCGCACCGGTGATCTGGAAGATATCCGAATAGCAAACGACGGCCGGATAACTGCCTTCGGCCTTCGGCGCCGTCACCAGCATGCGCATGGGGCGCCCGCCGGCCTCGACGTCCACGGTCTCCACGGTCACGATCATCGGTCGGCCTTCTTCTCTTTCTAGTGCCTACTGCGCCGTCACGTCGAGGGTGGGTCGATGAGGCGATCGCGATACGCGGCGACGAGCTGCTCGAGCCCGGCGATCTCGTCGCGGAGCTCGGCGCCGCGCCGCGTGTCGCCGACGCGAATGGTCCGTGCGTGCTTACGCAGGACGGAGATCTCGGGAACGATGTCGGCGCCGCCGTCGATGGCCGTGTCGATGGACTCGAAGTGGTGATGTTTCGCGAGAGAGGTCTGGTCGGAGTCGATCACGAGCGTGAAGCCGTGATCGCCGTAGGCCTCGGAGAACGCGCCGTCGATGGTGACGGCGAGGCCGCTCTTCTTGAGCGGTGACTCTCCGGCCTCGAGCTTGACCGGCACGTGACCGTTCACGATGAGGACGTCCGGCTGGTCGACGCCCATCTCCTTGCCGACGCGCAGGCAGAACGGGACCACGTGAATCAGGCTGAAATAGGCGTTCTTCGTCTCTTTGTGCGCGGCCTTGTCGGCGACGAAGTACGTCTCGAACGTCGCCATGCGGTCCTTGCCGAAGAGCGGCGAGCGCGGCCCGGCCCAGAGGTAGTAGAGGAGATCGACGTCTGCCTGCGCGCGGTCCTTGAAGGCTCGGCGCACCACGCGATCGCACGCGTCGAAGAGCGCCTTGCCCTTGCGTGGGGCCCCGTCGACCTCGAGCTCGAGGAATTCGCCCTGATCGTCGCACGGGACGCAGCCGTGGAAGATCACGTTTTCGTCGCGCACCGCCACCATGGCGCCGTGGTCGGCGACGAAGCGCATGTCGCGCCAGAGTGACGGGCTGCCGAGGAACGAGCGCTTGAAGAGCTCGATGCAGCGCGCCTCGGCGTCGGAGAGCTTGTACGGGTCCGTCCAGTCGATGGTGGGGAAGGACTTGTCGAGGAGCGGATGCACGCGGCCGTCGATCACGACGGTGCCGGCGATGGGATCGATCCGATGCAAGAGGCAGCGCGACTCGAGCGCGAAGTGGGGATTCCGCCGCGACGTCTGCCCCTCCAGCTTGAATTGCAATATCGCAGCCGCCTTCTGCATTCGGGCCAGCAATATCGGCTCTCGCAGATCCTCTCCTTTGGAGTGGAACAGCGAAGCGGGGTCGTCGGAATAGGCGGCGTGCACGAGCTGCTCGAGCGGCTCGACGGGGATGCCATATCCCTCTTCGAGCTGGGCGATTCGCCCGTAGCGGAGGGAGATGCGAATCACCGTCGCGATGAGCGCCTCTTGACCGAGACACGCGCCCATCCACTCCGCGTCGTGATTGCCCCACGTGATGGCGAGGTTGCGCTGGCGGCGGAGCGCGTCGATGACGCGATCGATGCGCGGACCGCGATCGCCGAGGTCACCGCCCACGATGACCTCGTACGACGAGAACGAACGAAGCATGTGCGCGGTGGCGCGGAGAACCTCGATGCCGCCGTCGTCACGGATGAACGGCGCGAGGAGGGCATCCACATACGCAGGATCGCGCGCGAGCAGCGGGGAAAAGACCAGCTCGTCGAACACGCCGGCGAGCCCGGCAGGAAAGATGCGTCGCGCATGACGGAGCCCGTAGCGCTTCATGAGCACGCGCAAGAGCTCGAGCTCGCGCAGGATGCTGTCGCGCACGAATGCGGCACGCGCCGGCGCATCGGCGAGGCCGGCGGAGACGCGCTGCCAGGTCTCGCGCGGGTAATAGATCAAGTTCAGAAGTGTTGCGCGGGCGCCTTCGTCGAGGCGGTTGCCAAAGGTGCTCTCCACGAGCGGACGCAGGCTGCCGGAGCCATTACGCAGCACGTGCTCCAGCTTCAGGAACTCGCCGTGGACGTCACTGACGACGTGAATGGTGCCGCGCGGCAACGTGAGGATGGCCGACAGATGCGCGATCTCGGCGAGCGCCGAGGGCACATCGGGCAACCGATAGCTCAGCGCGCGCAAGTGCGAGAGTGAGGCCTTCACCCCTTCGGGTATCGCGGAGCGCGTCGGGGGCGAGGTCATGGGAGCGCGCCCATGGTAAAGTCTGAACCGCCATGGGGATAGACAAGCAGGTGCGAATCGTTGGGTTGGCGCTCGCTGCATGCACGGCGCTCGTCGTGCACTTGCCCGCTTGTGGAGGCGAAGAGCCGCCGCCGCTCGTGCCTTCGCCGATGCCGGCACCGCCGCCTCCCCTGCCCGCTCCGCCGCCGCCCATCGCCGATGCGCCGGCGCCCAGGCCGGTGATGGCCGACGCGCAGAAGAAGTTCCTCGCCGATCTCGAAGCAGGGCTCGCAGCGCGCGATGCGAAGAAGGTGGCCGCGCTCTATTCGACGGGCGCCGTCCTCGTCTCCGCAGGCAAAGAGGGCGTTCACGAGGCGGTGGGCCGCGCCGAGATCGAGAAGGGCCGCGAGCGCGGCTTCGCCGTGATGGGCAAGGCGTTCCCCGACATCAAGTGGGTCAACACGCGCGCGCTCCAGAAGGGCGACGTCATGGTCGTGGAGTGGGTCGCGAACGGCACCGATACGGGCGGGTTCCTCGAGGACAAGCCCACGAACAAGAAGGTCGGCTGGCGCGGCGTCAGCATCTACTGGTTCGACGACGACGGTCTCGTGAAGCGCGAGCTCAACGTCCTCGATCCGATGACCATCTTGGGTCAGCTCGGCAGGGGCGACTCCAAGGCGAGGGTCCGCCCCGCCGCGGCGACGCCGACCGCGCCGACGCAGTGGGTCACCGCGAAGGACACTCCCGAAGAAGCGGTGAACCTCGAGACGGTGAAGGCGTTCTACGGCCTCTTCGAGAAGAAGGACGACAAGGCCATCGTCGCCGCGATGACCGACGACGTCGTTCATTCCGATCTCGCCCAGCCCGACGACGCGAAGGGCAAGGACGGAGCGAAGAAGGAGGTCGGCGTCTGGCTGAAGGCCTTCCCCGATCTGAAGATGAGCGCCACGCATGCGTGGGCCTTCGGCGACGTCGTCGTGGCGGCGGTCGAGACCACGGGCACGTTCAAGGGACCGCTCGGCGCGCTGAAGCCCAGCGGAAAGACCGCGACGACCCACGGCGTCGACGTGATCGACATGAAGGGCGGGAAGATCGCGCGCGTGACGTCGTACACGAACGCGCGCGATTTCCTCATCCAATACGATCTGATGCCGAAGCCGACCGCGCCGAGCGCGACACCCGCCACGCCCACGAAGTGACTACCGCGCCCGGGGCGCCTCGTAGCCCCCGCGTGAGCCCTCCCGGATCGCCTGCATCAACGTGAACGCGTCCCAGCCGCGATCGAGGCGCTCGCCGTCGATGAAGAACGTGGGTGTGCCGTTCACGCCGGAGCGCACGCCGGACTTGAAGTCCCTCTGGATCTTCGGAAGATGCTCGCCGCTCTGCAGCTCACGCGTGAAGCGCGGAACGTCGAGGCCGAGCACGTCTGCGTAGGTGATCAGCGACTCGGGATCGAGCGCGTGCTGGTTCTCGAAGAGCGTGGCGTGCATCGCCCAGAAGTATCCCTGCGCGCCCGCGGCCTCGGCCGCCTGCGCCGCCATCAACGCATGCGGATGGATCTGCGTGAGCGGAAAGTGCCGAGGGGCGTAGCGGGCTTCGTCGCCGACACGCTCCAGGACCTCGGAGACGACGACGTGCGCACGGGCGCAGAACGGGCACTCGTAGTCCAGGTACTCCACGATGGTGACCCGCGCATTGGGTCCGGCCTTGACGTGGTCCTCGGGCCCCACGGGCAGCGTCAATCGGCTCATCTCGCACCTCCGTCACTGACGCGGTGCAAGCGAGCGGCCAACGAGAGACGTCGCGGAGCGCAGCGCTGGGCATCGCTGCTGCAGCGACGGGCCGCCTGACATGCGAGACGTGGAAGACGTGAGAGACCGGCCGTGCTCGCGTTACGCGAAACGACGTTCTCGAATTGAACGAGTCCGCGGCGCGGAGCACGTTCGCAGACCGCGACCGCCTCAGTCCGCCTTCGGCGTCGTCGGCACCACGTGCGTCGCCTCGACGGCAGGCAAGAACGATTCGTTCGCCAAGCCTCGCGTCTTCGCGAACCAGTCGTCGCCGGGATCCGCCGCGTCGACGAGGTCAGCCTGCAGCGTGAAGCGCTCCGGCTCTTCCTCGGAGAAGATGCGCACGCGCGTCGCGCCGTCCTTGGCCCAGAGATAATCGCCGTACCAGGCGCTGTCACGCAGCGTCCATTCCCACCGCGCGCGCTCCGGCAACCGCTCACGCATCGCATCGAGCGTGAGCGGCGAACGGAACTCGAACGCGAACGCGCGCGGGACCTCGCCCGCGAAGTCGTCGTGATCCCGATTCATGCGACGCGAGACGAAGTCCTCGATCGACGAGAAGATCTCCGTCGAGGGCTGCGTAGGATCGGGATTCTTCGCCCACGTGAGATGAACGACGGCGACGATGGTGTCGCTGAGGAAGAGCACGTCATCGCCGTCGGCGCGCCGCGCCACGGCGCGCAGGTTGGGCCTTCCATGGAGGGGATGCCCGGGGACCAGCTCGCGAGCGAGCTCCGCTTCGAGGCCCTGGGCGTTGTTCACCACGTTCCACGGCTCGAGCAGCGCGACGTCTTCGATGCGCGTGCGAGCCGGCGGCGCCGGACGCAGCGCGACGACGGCGTCGGTGAGCGCAGTCGTCGGCACTCGGGCATGCGGCGCGACCTTCTCGCCGGAGTCCACGTCGGAGGTCGCCCACTCCGCTGCGAGCGGGGCCTCGGGCATCACGCGCCGGATCGATCGGACCAGTGTCTGTTGCACGCGCGCCGTGATGTAACCGTCGCCGAACGGCGAGGACAGCGCCGACCAGACGGCGCGCGCATCGGCGAGCGCTGCCTCGGTGGGATAGCTCGCCAGCGTGAGGTTGACGCCGAGCCAGCCCTTGTCGTGCGGGTAGTCGCAGGCCTCGGCCTCGAGCTGCGCCGTGGCGAGCGCGAGTGCGCTCGAGAGCTCGCGTGTCCGCCGCGAGCGCAGCATGACGAGGAGCATCGCCGGTGCGTCCTCGGTGCTCTGCCACGCACGCGCGAGCGTGGTGGGATCGAACGGAACGTCGAGCGGTGACGCTTCGATGCCGACGACGATGGCGCCGAGGGGATCCTTGCCGTGCGCGAAGCGCTCGATGCGACG
>JAXDMI010000073.1:0-4330 GCA_034666145.1 Myxococcales bacterium
CGGCGCTTGCTCCCCGATGCAAACGCCCACCTCGAGCAAAATGAACAACAACGCCTTCTCCTGCGCGAGCAACGCCGAATCCACATCCCCCTCCGCGTGATACGTGCTGTAGAGCACCCTCCCGCACTGCTGATCGAAGCTCACCGTCGCAGGCCCAGCAACGCTGTTCGTCATCCAAACCTTCGGCGTGACGGTAACCGGCTTGCCGTCGGCGTCGGTGCCGGGCATCGCGGTGACCTTCGAGATCGACGTCCAGCTTCCCTGGAGCGTGAAGCTCGTGTCGCCGATCGCGCCGAGCCACGACGACAAGCCCGGATCATTCGCAGTCCCCGCGCCGTCGTGAGCCGTGCCGACGCAGGCCGAGCCCCACGCGCTGTTCGCGTTGGTGTCGTTGCCGTCTTTGTCCTTCCACGTGATGAAGCCGGGCCACGTCTGGTTCACGAACTCGTACGAGTAGTCGGTCACGTAGAGCTTGCCGCCCGCGGTCACGTAGTTTCGGAGGTTGTCCTTCTGCGTGCCGGTGGGCGCACCACAGCTGAGGCCACCGAGCGCGCAGGGCAGGAGAACGATGTGGTACTGCGCGAGCTTCGCCGGTGAGTCGATGAGCTCCATCTGCTGGCCCACCACGGGCGGCAGGCCCTTCGGGTCGTTGAACGGATCCTTGCCGTAGCGATCGAACGAGGTGACGCCGAGCTTCTTCAGCGAGAGCTCGATCTTGTCGAAGCCGCCATACGCCACGCCGATCTTCGGGATCTCGTCGCCGTTCGCGACGTCGGGCGCGCCGGGCAGCGTGGTGAGATTGCCCGCGACGGGATTCGAGCCCGCCGCTGCGACGATGGAGCGTGCGCGACGGAAGTGTCCCTTCTGCACCACGAGGACCTGCGCGCCGGCGGAGTACACCGGCAGCTTGAACGTGCCGTCGGCCTTCGAATACGTGTACGGCGTGCCGGCGGGCAGCTCGACGCACTTGTCACAGAAGACGCCGTCCGCGAGCGGCGCCGGCATCGACGGCGCGAGGTAGACGAGCGCGTTCGAGATCGGGACCGTGCCTTCGGGCGCGAGCACGGTGCCCTCGAGGACACCGATGCCGGTCGGCGCGCCGGGCATGGCACCGCTCGACCCGAGATCGCCGCTGCTCCCGGTGGGGCCCGCCGGCTGCGCGGCGGCGGGCACGGGCTCGTCGAAGCTCCGCGCCTTCGAGCTTCCGCACGCCGCGAGACCGGCCGCGAGCGCGAGGACCGAGCCGCCGAGAACGGCAGCGAAGACGGAGGAACCGCGAGGGGCGTTGCGCATCGGCGCCATGCTGACGGCGCGGCTGATTTAGAGCAATTGCTCTATTTCCTGAGACGCATTGGAGGCCGTCCCCCACGGGGCACGGCTGGCTGTTCGGGTCCGGGATGCGGCGCTACAGTGCCGCGTGGACATCTTCCTCGTTCGGTCGTCACTCGCCGTCGACGACGCCGCGCTGCCCGACGCACATCGACACCTGTCAGCGGAGGGGAGACAGATCATCCGCGCGCTCGGCAACAAGCTGCGACTCAGCGAGGAGCCTTCGTTCGATCGTTTCGTGACGAGCCCGCTCCCCGCGGCGATGCAGACCGCGGAGCTGTTCGCCGATCGCGTGGACTACGTCGGCGTCATCGAGGTGCTGCCTGCACTCTCGAACAACGTGCCACCGCAGGTCATCGCGCCGCTGCTCCTCGCGCGCGGGTCGTCGATCGTGGTCGTCGGCGACGAGCCTTCGCTCTCGAACCTCGGCGCGTTCCTCATCGGTCGGCCCACGTTCCCGCCGCTGATGCACGCGCAGGTCTCGGTGATCCGCGATCGGCAGCCGGCGTGGTGCCTGCGTCCGGGCGAGATCGCCAAGCAGCTCTTGCTGGTCGCGTGAGGCGACACGAGAGGTGACGCGTAACGTCTACGGGCTGACGGTCGTGATCGTCGACGCGATGGTCATCGCGCGTGCCGGCGCGATGAGCGGGATCTGCTCGTAGGTCACGGTGTAGCGACCCGCAGGCACGTCGCGGATCACGAACGTGACGTCGCGGCGGTCCATGCAGCGCGAGACGCGCGTGGGTCGATCGCGAACGATGCGGATGGTGTCGCCGCGGCGGACCACGTCGGTCTGAGCGTTCGTCGAGCAGTAGTCGGTGACGTCGTGAACGACGATCGTGAGGTCATGGCCGGCGGGCGTGACGGTGATGACCGATCGGTCGGCACTGGCGGGAACGGCAAGACACATACCCAGAGCGAGTGCGGCGAGCGAGACGAACAAGCGATGCATGTCCATGGAACGCTCGAGACAGCGGATCGATTTGATTGTTCCGCTTACCGTATTTCTAGGCCCGTCTTTCGCCCACCCGCGCCGAGTCGGATAGAATCCGACGCATCGATGCGAGCGATTCATGTCCTCTGTGGCCTCTTCGGATTGGCTTCCTGTACCTCGCGCACCGGCACGCCGGCCGCCGCCCATGATGCGGCGCTCGAACCACCGGCGCCGCGAACGTCGCTGAGCACGGCGAGCGCGGCATCGGCAGACGCGCCCGACGCGGGCGCGCCGACCGAGAAGCGCGCGATCGCGAAGTCAGGCAACCCGAGTCAGCCCGGCAAGTACGACGTGAGCGTGCCGTCGCCGCCCGCCGAGCTCGCCGAGTTCTTCCGCACGCACCTCCCCAAGGGGGGCTGTGTCGCGTCGGACAGCCCGACGAAGGTCATGCACACGGTCGCCGCCGGCGAGACGTTCACGTCGATCGCCGCCGCGTATCTGCCGATCAGCGAGCTCTACACCGCGAACGAGCTCGCGAACGCCATCACGAAGAAGAACCCGTCGGGCGCGATCGTCGGGAAGAGCGTCGAGATCCCCGGGCTCGTCACGCGCGTGCTTCGTGACGACCCGAGGGAAGAGCGCCTCGGCTGGCCGGAGGTCAAGGCGCTTCGCGGCGTGTTCATCACCGGCCCCTATGCCGGCATCAAGTGGGTCGAGACGCTCGACAAGCTCCAGGAGCGCGGGCTCAACGCGGTGGTCCTCGATCAGAAGGACTACGACGGCTACATCAACTACCCGTCGAAGGTGCCGCTCGTCGCCGAGACCGGTGCCATGCGGAACGCGCACATCCCCGATCTCGCGCGGGCCATCCGCTTCGCGCACTGGCGCGGCGTCCGCATCATCCTGCGTATCCCGTGCTTCCACGATCCGTGGACCGACAAGCACGCGAAGGACGCGCGGCTCTCGATCAGGTTCGCGCCCACCGGCAAGCCGATCCACGTCGACTGGCTCGATCCCACCAACGTCGAAGCGCAGGACTACGCGATCGCGCTCGCGAAGGAAGGCGTCGAGGCGGGCGCCGACGAGATCCAGCTCGATTACGTCCGCTTTCCCGTGCACCTCAGCTCGAAGGTCGCCGTGCTCCCGGCAAAGGAGGAACGGTCGAACATCATCCGCGACTTCGTGAAGCGCGTGCACGACGTGACGTCTTCGGCGGGCGCCGCGCTCTCACTCGACTTCTTCGGCGTCGCGGCCACGGGCGACATCAACGACATCCTCTACCTCGGGCAGCACATCCCGACCGTCGCTCCCGAGGCCGACGCGATCAGCCTGATGTCGTATCCGTCGCACTACAACAAGGGCTACATGGGCTTCCCCGAGCCCGGCGAGCATCCCGAGGTGGTCGGCATCGGCAACACCGCCGCGGTGAAGCTGCTGAAGCCGACCGGCGCGTCGACCATCTTCCGCACGTGGCTCCAGGCGTTTCCGCTGCGGTCCGCGAACTACGGACCGGCCTACGTCGTCGCCGAGGCCAAGAGCGCGGAGTCGACGGGCGGCGTCGGGTGGCTGATGTGGAGCCCGGCGTGCGAGTACAGCGCGGTGTGGAACGGCTTTCCGCCGCTCAAGAAGAAGAACTGATCGGCAACGACCACGCCGGAGCCGCGTGAAGAAGCGCTGACCGAGGAGCGGCGAGCGGGAACAAGTGGGGTCCCGCGGGCGTCCTCGCGTCATGGGGTGGAGATTGCCACGCGTGGTTTCGACGGCAGCGGTCGCGGCGCTCCTCGTGGCCGTGATGCCCGCGTGCGGGAAGACGAGCAGCACGTCACGCGTGTCGGGGGTCTTCCACCTGCCCGGCGCGGCGGACGCGACGAGCCTCGAGGTGCACGACGACGGCACGTTCGCGCTCCGTCGCGAGTCGTGCACGTCGAGCGGCATCATGTCGTGCGGGCACTGGACGACGGCCGCGGGCGGCGGACGCGTCGTCGCGCGCGAGGGGCTCTACTGGCCGACGCCGGATTCGTTTCCGTCGGCGGTCCTCCACGAGGTGACGCTCGAGCCACGCGGCCG
>JAXDMI010000074.1:0-12202 GCA_034666145.1 Myxococcales bacterium
TCCATGATCACGACGACACGCTTCGCGCTCGCGACGAGGTCCATCGCGCCGCCCATGCCCTTGACCATCTTGCCGGGGATCATCCAGTTCGCGAGATCGCCGCGTGCCGAGACCTGCATCGCGCCGAGGATGGCGAGGTCGATGTGTCCGCCGCGGATCATCGCGAAGCTCTCGGCGCTCGAGAAGATCGCCGAGCCCGCGAGCATGGTCACGGTCTCCTTGCCGGCGTTGATGAGGTCGGCGTCGAGGTCCTTCTCCTTCGGATAGGGGCCGATGCCGAGGAGGCCGTTCTCGCTCTGGAGGACGACCTCGACACCTTGCGGGATGTAGTTGGCGACGAGCGTTGGCATGCCGATGCCGAGGTTCACGTAGAAGCCGTCACGCAGCTCTTGCGCGGCGCGCTTTGCGATCTGCTCGCGCGTGAGGCCCTTCTGCGCGGGCTCTTTCGCCCCGTCTTTTCCGCTCTTGTCGTTGGCGCTCATTTCGACACCGTCCGGCGCTCGATGCGCTTCTCGAAGCTCGGTCCCTTGTAGATCCGGTGCACGAAGATGCCCGGCGTGTGGATGTGATCGGGGTCGAGCTCGCCCACCTCGACGATCTCCTCGACCTCCGCGATGGTGATCTTCGCGGCCGTCGCCATCATGGGATTGAAGTTCATCGCGGTGTGGCGATAGACGAGGTTGCCGAAGCGATCGCCCTTCCACGCCTTGATGATCGCGTAGTCGCCGGTGATGGCGGGCTCGAGGACGAAGAGCCGCCCGTCGTACTCGCGCGTCTCCTTCTTGGGGCTCGCCTTCGCGACGCTGCCGTCGGCGGCGTACTTGAGCGGGAGGCCGCCGTCGCTGACCGCGGTCCCCGCGCCGGTCGGCGTGAAGAACGCCGGGATGCCGGCGCCGCCCGCGCGGATGCGCTCCGCGAGCGTGCCTTGCGGACACAGCTCCACTTCGAGCTCACCGGAGAGGTACTGGCGCTCGAACTCCTTGTTCTCGCCGACGTAGCTCGAGAGCATCTTCTTGATCTGCTTCTGGCGAAGCAGGATGCCGAGACCGAAGTCGTCGACGCCGCAATTGTTGGAGACGAACGTGAGATCCTTCACGCCGAGGTCGGCGAGCGCGCGGATGGAGTTCTCGGGAATGCCGCAAAGCCCGAAGCCGCCGGCGAGCACGGTGGCCCCGGCCGGGATGTCGGCGACCGCTTCGCGGGCGCTCTTGAAGACCTTGTTCATCGGTGCGGGAGCCTAGTCCGAACGGTCCCGGTTTTGTAGGCGACTTCGTCTAGGACTAGGACCGGAGGTTGCGTGGAGTCGCCGGCTTCGACACCGCGCACCAGCGGGTGCTCCACGCGACGCGTCCTCGAGAGCGCGGTCCTCGAAGACTGCCAATGACGTCGACCGTGGCCGAACGCCACGCCTGAGCCAAGGTCACGCGCCGTCGGCGCACGAAAATCGCGGTTTCCCCCGGCCGCTCGGTTGGGGTGCGACGGCTCAGAACCTGCTTCGAAGTGTGCCGTGCATCGGCTTCTCTCGGGAAAGACAGCGTGGCGCATTCACGAGAGCGCGACGTCGGCGTTGCTCATCGACGCTCGCGATTATTACCGCGCGTTCTACGAGGCAGCGTCGCGCGCCAAGCGCAGCATCTTGATCCTCGGGTGGCAGTTCGACAGCGACGTGCAGCTCCTCCGTGGTGACGACCTTCCGGCCGGTGCCGACCCGAAGGACTACGAGCTCCTCCCGCTCCTCGATCGTCTGTGCCGTGAGCGACCCGAGCTCGAGGTGAAGATGCTGGCGTGGGACCACAGCCTCTTCTTCGCTCTCGAGCGCGAGGTCCTCCAGAAGATCGTCTTCGACATCGCGACGAACAGCCGCTTCCAGTTCAAGACGGACGGCACCGTTCCGCTCGGCGGCTCGCATCACCAGAAGGTCGCGATCATCGACGGCCAGGTGGCGTTCATGGGGAGCGCCGACATCTGCCAGGATCGCTGGGACACCTCCACGCACGTCGCGCGCGATCCGCTTCGCGTGTCGCGCAAGGAACAGGCGTACAAGCCGTACCACGAGGTGCAGGCGGTGTTCACGGGCGAGCCGGTGCGCTCGCTCATCGATCTCTTCGCCGACCGGTGGCAGTACGCGACCGGCGAATCGCTCGAGCCCACGAGCTTCGTGGTGGAGAACGAGGGCCTCTTCGCGAGCCTGCCCCTGACGATGCCGATGCCTGTGGCGGACGTGGGGTTCTCGCGCACGGTTCCGGGGGCTCCAGATCGCGAGCACATCCACGAGATCCGCGACCTCTACGTGCGCGCCATCTACAACGCGAAGCGCTTCATCTACATCGAGACGCAGTACCTCACGTCGTGCTGCGTGCGCGATGCGCTCGTCGCTCGCATGAAGGACGACAATAAGCCGAAGCTCGACATCGTGATGATGCTCCCGCAGAAGCCCGAGAGGTTCAAAGAGGAGGTCTTCATCGGCATCCCGCAGGGCAGCGTGCTCGACGAGGTGGTGAGCGCCGCCAAGCAGCATGGTCACGCGCTCGGCCTCTACAACGTGGCGACGCCCGATCCCGCGGCAGGGGAGGGCGCGACCCTCTTCGTCTACGTCCACGCGAAGCTGATGATCGTCGACGACGTCTTCTTCACGATGGGCTCCGCGAACCTCGCCAACCGCAGCATGACCGTCGACTCGGAGATCAACGCGACGTGGGTTGCGCAGCCCGGTGACACAGAGCTGCACAACGCCATTCGTCGCGTTCGCGTGCGGCTCTTGCTCGAGCACCTCGGAGAAGGCGCCGCGGTGCGGATCGTCGCGCGAGGCGCAGGTCTCGTCGCGCGTCTCGATCGCTTCGCTGACGACGCGAAGGGCCGGCTTCGCCGCCACGATCTCCAGCACGAGACGCCGAGCGTGTTCGAGAAAGCCCTGCAAGAGCTCGCATGCGACTACGTCGATCCCGAGGACGGTGCGGAGCCGTTGCCGCCGCCTTCGTCGTCGATCGACCCGCGCGCTGCGTGATCTGGTCCCGCGCGCGGCGTGGCGTTCGGGCCCGCGAATTTGGCCCGGCGCCCGCGAATATGATGGCTTCTGGGGACCGTGCCCCTCTTCCGTACCCACAGCCTCATCGCCGCTCTGCTCGTCCTCGCACCCGTTGCCGCGCAGGCTGCGCCGGCGTCGAAGAAGCCGCCGCCCGGGCCGCTCTCGTCGCAGGGGCCCGCGAAGCCCGCGGCCGCCAAGCCCGGTGCGAAGGTCGCGCCCGCGGGGCTGCGGAACGCGTCGCACGGCTCGACCGCGAAGCTCGCGTCGACGCCGGTCCCGCAGCGCGCGATGCCGAGCAAGAGCATCGGGTCGCCTACCGACGGACACCTCGTCAACGGCGTCCACCTCGCCGACGCGCCGTACCTCCGCATCTATCCCGTCTATGCGGGCGGCGACGTCCGGTGGGGAACGGACACGCTCGTCGGGCTCGTCGATCGCGCTGCCAAGAGCGTGCGCAAGCAGTTCCCCGACGCGGTCCTCTCGGTCGGCCAGCTCTCGAAGAACGGCGGCGGCGAGGTCGATCGCCACGCATCGCACGAGAGCGGACGCGATGCAGACGTCGGCTTCTACGTGAAGAGCTCGCTCGGCAAGCCCGTCCTCGCCGATCACATGGTGGCGTTCCTCGGCGACGGCACCGCGCCGAGCTGGCCCGGCGCGCACTTCGACGACGCGCGGAACTGGGCGCTCGTCTCCGCGATCCTCGCCGATCCGCATGCGCGCGTGACGCATCTCTTCGTCGCCACGCCGATCCGCGAGCGACTGCTCGCCTATGCCGCGAAGATCGGCGCTGCCCCGGCGATTCGCTCGAAGGCGGCCGAGGTCCTCGCGCAACCGCACGGCTCTCTTCCGCACGACGACCACTTCCACGTTCGCATCGCGTGTCCCGCCGGTCAGGAAGGGAAGTGCATCGAGCAGCCCGTCGCGAAGAACCACGGCCGCGGCGCGGTGATGGCGTCGTCGCATGGACATGCGGCGCATCCCTCGCATGGCGGCAGCGCAGGAGCTCCTGCGAGCACGCCGGCAGCACCGGCCCACGCTGCGCCTGCCGCGGCTCACGCGACTCCGGCTGCGCCGCCCAGGCCCGCGCAGCGCGAGCCCGCAGAGGAGAGCGCGAAGAGCGAGCCCTCGATCCCGAGCCTCTCGCCGTCGGTGCCCGGTCTCGATTCGGCTGTCATCCCGACGCCGCTCACCGGCGTTCGCTCCACCTGGGGCACCGCGAAGGAGCTGCCGCCGCCGGCAAAGGCCGACGCGATCAGCGACCCGGACGGCGTCCTCGAGCACAACTGATCGTGCGCGGCGCGGTCGGCTAGGCTGTCGACGTGCGCCCTGACGTCTTCCCCGTCCTCGCGAGCCTGACCGAGGTCCGCGCGCGCGCGGATCACGCCAGAGCGCACGGGCGCGTCGGAGTTCCCGCGCTCGAGTTCGGTGGTGATCTCGTCATCGTGCTCGTCATCGAGGACGGCGAGACGCTCACGTGGGTCGATCAGCCGCTGCTCGATTCGCTCGGGGCCGATGCCTTTCCGCGCGCCGTCGACAACCTGCGCGCCCGCACGCACGTGCCGCTGCGTCTCACGCGGTGCTCGTCACCCAAGGTCGGGGTCTGGGTGGTCGGTGAGGACGACGGTCTCGGCTCGGGCCGTCTCTTGCTGCGGGACCTGTGGAGGCCTATCAAGGCCAAGATGCCGGGCGAGCTCCTCGTGCGCGTGCCCACACGCTCGACCGTGCTGTGCAGCATGGATCGTCCGCAGGACATGGTCTTCGCCGACCATCTCGCGCTGCAGCTCACCGAGACCGCGCGCAAGAACGACGCGCCGCTCGTGTCGTCGGAGTGGTTGAAGTGGACGCCCGAAGGCTGGGCGGCGGTAGAGGTCGGATGAGACCGCTGCTCGTCGTGCTCGTTGCGCTCGCGATGCTGTGCGCCGCGGCGTCGACGGCGCTCGCTGCGCCGGCCGGCGATCCGCAGCGCGGCGGCAAGCTCCTCGCGAAGAAGGGCTGCACGTCCTGTCACTCGACGGACGGAAGCGCGCGCGTGGGCCCGACGTTCCGCGGGCTCTATGCGTCGAGCCGCACCGTCACCACCGCCGGCGCGGAGGGGAAGCTCGCGACGCGGACGACGATCGCCGACGACGCGTACATCGCGCGCGCGCTCCGCGAGCCCGACGCCGACGTGCTGCTCGGCTTCCCGCGCGGCGTCATGCCGAAGTACGAGCTCGATGACGAGGACGCCGCCTCCATCGCGCGCGCCATCGAGGCGCTCGCCGTTCCGGAAGGAGCGAATCCGTTCACGCCCACCGCCGCGCCACCACCGCAGCCCTCGACGACGGCGATGCCGCTGCTCGCGGTCTACGGCGTGTGGTTCGTGGGGCTCCATCTCCTCCTCTCGAGCGCGAACGTTCGCAAGAAGCTGGTCGCGAGGCTCGGCGCCGGAAGGTTCGCCGCCCTCTACTCGGTGTGCGCCGCCATCGGCCTCATCGGGATGATCCTCTCGTACCGGAGCGCGCCGTACGTCGAGGTCTGGTTGCCGCCGCGCGCCTTCCGCTGGGCCCCGGTGCTGGCGATGCCGATCGCGATCCTCTTTCTCATCGCCGGCTTCTCCACGAAGAGCGCCACCACCGTCGGTACCGCGGACGTCGCGGCCGATCCCGATGCCGCACGGGGTATCTTCACGATCACCCGACATCCCGCGCTCTGGGGCTTCACGCTCTGGGCATCGGCGCATCTCCTCGTGAACGGCGAGCTGCGGGCCATCCTCGTCTTCGTCGCGATCCTCGTGCTCGCCGTCGCCGGCATGCTGCACATCGATCGCCGCCGCGCGGCCGAGCTCGGCGACACCTGGGAGGCCTATCGCAGCAAGACCTCGCTCGTGCCGTTCGGTGCCATCATTCGCCGTAAAAACAGGCTCGATCTGAAGGGCATCGGGATCGTCCGCGTGCTCGCGGCAGCCTTCGTCTACGTTGCAGTTCTCCACATGCATGCGCTCGTGATCGGCGCGTCGCCGATGCCTTGACTATGCTACAAGCTCGCACCCGGCCATGACCGATCGCGCGTCATTCGCCGCTGACTTGTCCAGCGGCTTCGGAACGATCGACAGGCGCGCCGTGCTCGTCGGTCGCACCGCCGAGCTCCGCGTCCTCGATGAGTCGCTCCGCTCCGTTCGCGACGACGGACGCGCGCGCACCGTCACGCTCGTCGGCGCCAACGGCATCGGCAAGACGCGCCTCGTTCGCGACTTCCTCTCGAAGCAGCGCTCGTCCGAGCACGGCATGCCGCGCGTCTTCCGCGGCTCGGCGCGCGATCAGGGCTCGGCCTACGACGTCTTCGCGCGCGTGCTCCGCGCGCGCTTCGGCATCGTCGAGGGCATGGACGGCGAGGCCGCGAAGGCCCAGGTGCGCGGGCAGGTCGCGGCCGTCCTCGAGGACCGCAAGGTCGGCGACGTCTGTTACTTCCTCGGCCAGCTCCTCGAGCTCGAGTTCGCCGACTCACCGCTCATCCAGGCGGTGCGCGGCGACTCGCTGCAGATGCGGCTCCTCCGACGCGCGGTCATCAAGCGCTTCCTCGAGGCCGACGCGAACCTGACCGTGCAGGCCCAGGCGCAGGGGCCGATCGTCCTCGTCTTCGACGACCTCCACTTCGCGCACGACGAGTCGCTCGATCTCCTCGAGAACCTCATCGGCGCCATCGACGCGCCGGTGCTCATGCTCTGCCTCGCGCGGCCCGACATGATCGCGAAACGCGACGGCTGGGCGAAGCATGGCGGCGCGCGCCACAAGATCGTCGACCTCTCGCCGCTCAGTGACACCGACTCGGCTCGCGTGATGGAGGATCTCCTCGCGCCGTGCGGCGACGCCGAGGGCATCGAGGACCTCGTCGACGCGGCCTGCACCCTCGCGGGCGGAAATCCCGCGCTGCTCGAGCGCATGGTCCGCATCTTCCACGACATGCAGGTCGTCGAGGTGAAGGACGAGTTCGCCGAGGTCGAGACGTGGATCATCCACCTCGATCGCATCGCCGAAGTTCGGCTTCCGTTGACCGTCGACGACGCGATCCAGGCGCGCATCGCCGCGCTCGCGCCGCCCGAGCGCGATCTGCTCGAGCGCGCCGCGACGATGGGCAGCGTGTTCTGGCTCGGTGGGCTCCTCGCCATCGCACGCCTCGATTCGAGCGCCCCGGACATGTGGTCGCGTTCGTCGGTCACCGACGAGACGGCCATCCGCGAGACGTTGAAGGAGCTCAAGGAGCGCGACTACATCCTTACGTTGCCCGACAGCACGTTCCCCGACGACGAGGAGTTCGCCTTCAAGCACAACCTCGAGCGCGAGACGCTGCTCAAGCTGCTGCCGAAGGGCCAGTCGCGTCGCTTCCACAAAGCCATCGCCGACTGGCTCTCCTTCAAGCAGCACGTGCGCACCCATGAGGAGTACATGGGCCAGCTCGCGCGCCATCAGGAGCAAGCGGGGCTCGTCGTGCAGGCTGCCGCGACGTTCCTCGACGCCGCGCACCTCGCACGCGAGCGCTACGCGAACTCCAAGGCCTCCGAGTACTACGTGAAGGGCCTGGGCCTCCTCCGCGACGGAGCCGAGGGCTCGACCGAGCAGCAGCTGCGCGCGCTCCATCACTACGGCGACGTCCTCCAGGTGCTCGGCAAGAACGACGAAGCGCTCGACGCCTTCAACGAGATGCTGGTGCGCGCGTATCGTTTGAACCTGAAATCCAAGGGCGGCGCTGCGCATGCACGCATCGGCCGCCTGTATCGCGACACCGGTCGCCTCGACGACGCGCAGCAGCACCTCGAGTCGGCGCTCGTGCTCTTCGAGGACTCGAACGACGAGCGCGGCATCGCCTCCACCGTCGATGACATGGGCAAGCTGTACTGGCTGCGCGGCGACTATCCGAAGGCGCTCGAATCGACGCAGCGTTCGCTCACCATGCGTCGCAAGCTCGGCGATCGTCGCTCGATCGCGCTCTCGCTCAACAACCTCGGTCTGGTCTACCAGGACTCCGGCCAGTTCAAGCTCGCCCTCGATGCGTTCGAGCAGGCGCTCCGCATTCGTCGCGAGATCGGCGATCTCGTCGGCGTCTCCATCTCGCTGAACAACCTCGGCACCGTCGCGCAGGACCAGCGCGACGACACGCAGGCGCTCACGCTCTTCCTCGAGGCCCACGAGGTGGCGAAGGAGACCGGCGACCGCAATCGCCTCGCGCTCGTCCTCACCAACCTCGGCGAGACGTACAACCGTCTCGGCGACCCCGCGAAGGCGGTCCATCACCTCAAGCAGGCCGAGGAGATCGCCGACGAGCTCGGCGACAAGATGGGCCTCGCCGAAGCCGTGCGTGGTCTCGGCAAGGCGTACCTCGCGCAGCGCGAGTACACGAGGGCGCGCGAGTGCACGGCACGCGCCGTCGAGATCTTCCGCGAGGTGCAGAGCAAGGTGCAGCTCGGCGTCGCGCTGCGTTCGCTCGGCGAGGTCATGGCCGCGGGCAGCGCCGGCGGCGACGACCTCCTCACCGCGCGCGCCCACCTGTTGCAGTCGATCTGGATCTTCGAGGAGATCGGCAACGACGTGGAGCTCGCGAGGAGCTGCCGCGTCTATGCCGCGCTCCTCCGCGCTTCGGCCGACGTCCAGACCGACCCCGCCGCCATGGAAGAGGCCGACCAGTTCGCCAAGCGCGCCGAGGAGATCTTCGCGCGCCTGAAGATCAGCTCCTTCGGCCTCGACGCCGACGTCTTCTTCGGCGTGAAACCAGCCTAGCGCGTCACTTCAATCCGCACGTCTGGGCCTGGCGGTTCACGTCGTAGATCTTGTGCGAGAGGCTCTGGCCGGACTTCTCGATGGCCTTCGTGAGCCGCTTGCCGACGAAGCCCGCATCGACGAAGAGGCCGACCGTGCCGGTGAACGTCATGTCGATGTTCGCGCACGGATCGGCGGCGATGCCGCCCTGCGACTTCACGATGGTGGTCGAGGTGTTCGAGAAGTAGGTGCCCGTGACGAAGAGGCTGTCGAGGCCGACGCCGAGCTCCACCTTCGGCAGCGTGGCCACGAAGCCGAACGCCGACGGACCCACCGTGAGCGTTCCCTTGTCGTCGGCGTACGAGGTGTCGCCGCTTCCGGTCGCGTTGGAGTCGCCGCCGTCGCCCGTCACCTGGACGCCGCCGTTACTCATGTAATGTACATGCACCTTGCCGGTGGTCGTGGAGTTCTTGCCGGTCGCGCCCACGATGACCGCGAAGTCGGTCTTCACCTTGAGGACCATGGGGATCTCGCCGACGAGGAATGCCTGCTTGTACGAAACGCCTGGAAATACGAGCTTGTTGTAGCCGACCGAGCTCTCGCTGATGCCCACCTCCCACGAGAGATCCGCGTCGCCGGTGGCATGAACGTCGAAGCCCTCGGGGTCGGTGACACGGTTGTTCACCGACGCGCTGAAGGCGGTCTGGAGGTCGTTCAACGTGCCGACGGCGTGAAGCTTCGCGAAGAGGCCGCCGGTGTCGCGACTGATCGTGATGTCGTACTGCAGCGCATTGGCGCCGCCGCTGATGTGCTTCTCGACCGTCCAGCCGTCCTTGGCGAGGCCCTTCACGCTGTCGAGCAGGCTCTTGCCGAGACCACCCGCGCCGAGCGGGCGAACGCTGAGCGGATGACTCTGCGGCATCGTCCCGGCCGTCGGCGCGGGCGCAGCCGCCGGCGCCATTGCGTCGGCGGAGGCCTTGCTGTCGCGCACGTCGAATTCGCTGGGGTCGTCTTCGAAGGGCATGTCGAACGTGGTCGTGCCTTGGATCGCGATCTTGCCGTTCTCGATGAACTCACCGAGGTCGTACGGGAGGCGCTCGACGACGAGGTGATCGCCTTCCTCTTTCACGCTCCCCACCTTGAGGACGCCGCGACCCTTGATGACGGTGACCGCGCCCTGTGCGAGCCAGTCGGCGCCGCGCGCGTCGAGCTTCACCCAGACGTTCGGGCCGTCGTGCGGCATGACCATCGCGTCCCAGGCGGCGGCGTCCATCTGCCTCACGTCGGTGCGGAGCTCGAGGGTGCCTGTCGCGGTGGTGGGGTCCCCGGAGATCGAGGAGACCGGCGACGACGCGGCGTCCGTGCTCGAGCTGCACCCTGCCGCCGCGAGAATGGCGACGCCGAGACCGAGCGAACGAAGGAGAACGAGAGAGCGCAGGCGGGAATTCATCGAGACAAGCTGTCCACGTCCTCCGCCCATGTGAGTCGCCCTTCGGGGTGACAACACGGGCGTGCTATCAACGGCCTTCGTGACCAGCGTTGCCACCTTCACGAAGCGGGCCCACGTTCTCGATGTGCCCTTCACCATGCGCGGCGTCGCAGCGGCGAGCGGCGCGCGATGGGATGCCGAGCATGGCGTCTTCGTCTTCCAGGGCGACAGGCTGCCCCAGGCGCTCGCGCCGTTTCGTGCGCTGCCGTACTCGTGGGAGCTGCACGTCGAACGCGAGCTCGCGTCGCGATCTGCTCCCGTAGCGCCGTCGAAGCCCGCGGGCACCATCGTGCTCCGCGCGCACCAGGAAGAGGCGGCGCGCGCGATCGTCGCGGCGCGCACCGCGGGTCGCGCCGGGTTCCTCCTCGCCGACGACGTCGGGCTCGGCAAGACCATCTCCGCGTGGGAGGCCGTGCTCCGCATGAAGGACGCGCGCACGGTGCTCGTCGTCTGTCCGCTCGCGGTGGTCGCGCACTGGCGGCGCACCATCGAGGCCATGGGCGACGGCGGTCGCGACGTCATCGTCCTCAACTACGATCGCCTCGGGAAGCTCTTCGAGGTCACGCCCGAGGCGCGCAAGAAGATCCGCACGAAGAAGGGCCTCGCGCGTGCCGGCACCGCGCCCGCGATGGACGTCGTGATCTGGGACGAGAGCCATCGCTGCAAGAACCCCACGGCCGCGCGGTCCAAGCTCGCCGCCAAGCTCAATGCGAGCGCCGGCTTCCGTCTCTGGCTCTCGGCAACGGCGGGACAGAACCCGCTCGAGCTGTCGTATCTCGCGCCGCTCCTCGCCAGCGTCACCGGAACGCGCGCGTCGGATCTGAAGGACTTCGAGCAGTGGTGTCTCGATCAGGGCCTCGGCGTCACGCGCGGCGCCTACGGAAAATGGGACTGGCGCGGCGATCCCGCCGACTGCGAGAAGGTCCGCAAGCTGCTCTTCGATCCGGGCGCGCGCAAGATCAGCGCCGGCATTCGCCGCCGTCCCGAGGACATCGCAGGGTGGCCGGCCATCAACCGCATCCTGACGCCCATCGATCTCGATGGCGAGGCGCGCGCGCTCTACGACCAGGCCTGGACCGAGTTCCGCGAGGCCATGGAGCTCGCGCCGCGCGGTCGCGATCCGAAGTCGGCGCTCGCCGCGACGCTGCGCCTCCGGCAGAAGAGCTCGCTCATCCGCGCCGAGGGCACCGTGGAGCTCGCGCGCGAGCTGCTCGAGAACGGCCATCAGGTGGCGATCTCGGTGGCGTTCCTCGAGACGCTCACGGCGCTGCGCACGTCGTTCGAGAGCGGCCTCGGCAGCGTGCCTTGCGCGGCGATCCACGGCGCGATCCCCGCAGCGCAGCGCGAAGAGGAGCGCCTGCGCTTCCAGCGTGGCGAGGCACGCGTGGTGCTCTTCACCGTCGAGGAAGGCATCTCGCTCCATCAAGGGGAGAGCGCCGCGCACGGAAAAAAGGGCGACGCGCCTCGTTCCGAGCTGATCCACGACCTGCGATGGTCGGCCATCCAGATGGCGCAGATCGAAGGCCGCTGTCATCGCGACGGTCGCTTCGCGCAGGTCTACTGGGCGTATGCCGCCGACTCGATCGAGGAGCGCATCGCGCAGGTGGTGGCCCGGCGCATCCAGTCGATGAAGGAGATGGTCGGCGACGACGTCGAGACGCTCCGCGAGATCGAGCGCGTGCTCTTCGAGGGCGGCTGATCAGCGGTCGTGCGTGGGCACGCCGCCGCGCGGCGCCACCTCGACGATGCCCTTCGACGCCTCCTTGTAGCGGCGGCGCATCTCGTCGGCGAGGTCGGGACGCTTCCGCATCAGGTCGTCGCTCTCCTTGGGGTCCGCCTCGAGGTCGTAGAGCGCGTAACGCACGTCGTTGCCGAACGCGATGATCTTGGTCCGATTGTGGATCAGCGCGCGACGGCGTTCGTTGTACTCGTCCTCGGGGAGATCGGCGATGACGTCGC
>JAXDMI010000075.1:0-24499 GCA_034666145.1 Myxococcales bacterium
TACGCCGACACCATCGTGTTCATCTGCAAGCTCGACGAGGGCAACGACCCGAAAGATCGCAAGGTGCTGTCGTTCGTGCTCGACAAGGGCATGCCCGGGCTCACGCAGAGCAAGCCGCTCCGCAAGCTCGGTCTCCACGGCTCCCCCACCGGCGAGCTGTTCCTCGACGACGTGAAGGTCGGAAAGGATCGCCTCCTCGGCGAGACCGAAGAGCAGCCATCACGGGCCGCCACCAAAGACACGTTCACTGCCGAGCGAACGGCGGTCGCGGGAATGGCGCTCGGCCTCGTCGAGGAGTGTCAGCGATTGGCCGTCTCTTATGCGAATACGCGCGAGCAATTCGGGAAGAAGATCGGCGAATTCCAGCTCATTCAGCTCAAGCTCGCGAAGATGGAGGTCGCGCGCATGAACATCCAGAACCTCGTATTCCGGCAGATCGAGATGGCCGGAGAAGGCCGCTCGATGAGCCTGGCCGAGGCCAGCGCCTGCAAGCTGTATTGCGCGCAAGCCGCGATGGATGTCTGCAACGAGACCGTGCAGCTCTTCGGCGGTAATGGGTATATGGCGGAATACCGCGTAGAGCAGCTATTCCGCGATGCGCGGGTATTGCAGATCTACGGCGGCACCGACGAGATCCAGATCTCGCAGATCGCGCGCAGCCTGCTCGAGACGGCGTGACCCCCGCTCCTCGGGGTTACTGAGTCGCGGTCACCGTCGCGCGAGCCGTGCAGGTGTTGATGCCCTTGCACGGCGCGCCGACGAACGACTCGGACAAGAGGTACGTCAGGTTCGGCGGCGTGCCCGAGATGACCTGCGTCGTGCGGATCTGACAGCCCGAGAACGTGCCCACCACCGTGTTGGACACGGCGACGCGGTTCTTGTCGGCGGTGCCCGAGAACGTCTGCGGACCGAACCGCGCCGTCGCGCTCCCGCCGTTGCACGGGAAGAACAGCGTCGACGGGTTGTTGCTGCGCACGCTCTCGTTGAAGCTGCATGTCGACTTCGACGGGATGAAGTTGCTCTGGCGCAGGCTCATGCTGCACGTGCCACCGCCGCCCGTGCCGGTGATGCCCTGCGGCGTCGGCGTCGGGGTCGGCGTGGTCGGCGTGATCGGGAAGTTGAACGCCGTGTCGGGCACCCAGCCCGCGAAGCGCTTCCCCGGGAAGGCCGAGCGGTTGAACGTCACGAGCGTGTTCCCGAAGCGGTGAGCGTGCTTCAGGATGAGCGAATCGGGATCGATGACGCCGACGATCGTGCCGCCCGAGTCCGGCGCGGTGCGCGCGAACGTGAGGACGCGAATGAAGCCGGTCTCGTTGAAGAGCCGTGTCTCGTCGATGAAGCGCGACACGTCTGCCTTGTTGACGGCGTCGATGTCGTTGAACGTGGACGTCGTCGGCGTGTCGTCGTCCGAAGAGGTCGTGACCGGCTTCTTCTTCAGCTTCTTGAGGACGTTGCATCCACTGACACAAAGGACGCCAGCAACGACCAAGAGCGGCACGAGGGTTCGGTAAGCGCGACTTCGCATCGTGCGGATAGTCGCCCGTCACGGGTAACCGTGCAAGAAGCGCCGGCCCCTTCTCTTGCCCTTCGTACTCCCCCGGAGGGTTGACGAGGAGCCGTTGCCGAATATCCTTTTCGGGATAGCATCGTGGAGCGCCGCGCTCGCCTGCCGTCGTGGAGGAATGCAACACCATGTCTGACCCGTCGCGTCGTGACCGTCACGAAGAGCTGATCTCGTGGCCGGAGCCGCTGGCCGAGCAGGTCTCCATCGACGGCTCCACGGCACCGAGTCAGCCGAAGAGCGCGATGCGCAAGCGTGAGCCCGGCGAGGCTCTGGTCCTCGCGGAGGCGGCGCTGGTCGCGGCGCGGAACGAGATCGCGCTCCTCCGCGCGCGCGTCGAGCGCCTCACGCTGGCAAATGAGGCGCTCGAGACCGAGCTCCGCGAGCTTCGCGGCGGGCGCTGAGAGGGCGTACCGTTGCGCCGATGCGCGCGCGCAACAATGCGGTGGTCGGTGTCGTCGTCGCGCTGGTGATCGCGGGGATCGCCTACGACCGGCGACGGATCCCCGCCGAGACGCGTGCCGTCGAGACCACGCGCGCCGTGCGCATCGTCCGGCGTGATTCGATGGCGCTGCCCGAGAAGAAAGGCCTCGTTCGCGATCCGGTGCACGTCCGCGCGCTCACCGAGGCCCTCGGTGTCGACGTGCACCCGGTCGCGGAGTGTCCTCCCGATTACGCCGAGGCCGAGCTCGGCATCATCCTCAGCGGCAACGACGTCTATGCGCGACGCAACGTCTACGTCTTCGGCATGGTCGGCGACCGTGACGCCTCGCCATCGACGCCGTCGGTGGTCTCGGTCACGTCGGCGGGATGCCGCGTAGGCCCGCCCGCCGATCTCGCGATTTTGCGGCGCGAGCTCGTCGCCGCAGGCGTGCTGGAGTGAGCCGCTCGACGCGCGCGATCCTCACCCTCGCGCGGCGGCGCGCCATCGCGCCATGGATGTTACTCCCGCGAGCCGACGCCCGTCGCTAGGTTGCCTGGTGTGCGCAGGTGGCGCGCAGACGGAGGCTCCGATGTGTCCTGCATGTCTTGCAGCTGTGGCCGTGCTCGTGTCGGGCGGCTTCTTCAGCGCGCTTCTCGCGGTGAAGAGCCGCCCCGCTCGCGAAGATCGAATTTCTGACTCAACCGAATGGAGAAAATCATGAATCATCCGACGATCGTCACGCAGGCCGAGTGGCTGAAGGCGCGCAAGGCGCTGCTCGAGAAGGAGAAGGCGTTCAGCCGCGAGCGCGATGCGCTCAGCGCGGCGCGTCGCGGCCTCCCCGCGGTGAAGGTGGAGAAGCCTTACGCCTTCCAGAGCGCGACGGGCGCGCAGACGCTCGGCGACCTCTTCGCAGGGAAGCGCCAGCTCATCGTCTATCACTTCATGTTCGACCCCAGCTGGGAGGAGGGCTGCAAGAGCTGCTCGCTGCTCGCCGATCACTTCGACGGCATGCGCCCGCACCTCGGCGCGCGTGACACGTCGTTCGTCGCGATCTCACGCGGGCCGCTGCCGAAGCTCCTCGCCTTCCAGAAGCGCATGGGCTGGACGTTTCCGTGGGTCTCGTCGGCGGAGACCGACTTCAATTACGACTTCGGTGTCTCGTTCCGACCCGAAGAGAAGATCGATGGCAAGGTCCCTTACAACTACGCGCAAGTGAAGTTCCCGCAGTCCGAGGCGCCGGGTCTCAGCGTCTTTCTGCGCGACGAGAACGGCGGCGGCGTGCTGCACACCTACTCGAGCTATTCGCGCGGCCTCGATCTCCTGATCGGCGCATACAACTACCTCGACGTCACGCCGCTCGGCCGGCAGGAGAAGGATTTGCCGTTCACCATGACGTGGGTGAAGCACCACGACAAGTACGCCTGAGGCTCACGCCCGCCGCGCGTTTTCGCTACGCTGACGGCGGGCGATGCGCATCAGCGGCAAGACGACGACGTATCTGTTCGAAGCGGCGGAGGCTGTCGGCATCCGCCGCGAGGACCTCGTGAAACCGCTCGGGCTCGATGCTGCGCAGCTCGCCGACCCGCGCAAGGGCACCGACTGGGACACCTTCGCGGCCGTCCTCGAGGAGCTGTCGAAGCGGCTCGACGGCGATGCCGAACGGATGCGGGACATCGGTCGCCGCGTCCTGCGCGTTCCGTCGTTCGTCTTCTTCAAGAAGCTTGCGCGAACGCTCGTCTCGCCGCGGAGCTTGTACGAGGTCGGGCAACGCTGGGTGGCCCCCGCGAACTTTCCGCATCTGCACCTGGAGCAGTTCTATCTCTCGGACACGCGGATCCGATTTCGCGCCTCGATCCCGGAGCCTCACACGCCGTCGGTCGCGTTCTTCCACATCTTCGAGGGAAACCTCACGGAGCTGCCGTCACTGCTGGGGCTCCCGCGCGCGACCATCGTGTCGAGCGAGCTGACGCCGCGCGAGCTCGACACGACCATCGAGCTGCCGGCATCGTCGTCGGTCTTCGGCCGGGTGCGCCGCAGGCTGCGCGCTGCGCTCAACTCCGGCGAGGCGATCGAGCTCCTCGAGCAGCAGCGTCGCGAGATCGCCGAGGGTCTCGAGTCGGTCAAGCGCTCGACCGACGAGCTGCGCGTGCTCTTCGATCGCCTTCCCGATCTCGTGATCATCCACCGCGACGGCATCATCCTCTGGACCAACCGCGCCGTGCCGAAGGTCCTGGGATACGCCAGCGACGACCTCGTCGGGCGTCCGCTGCTCGACATCGTCGACCCTGTTTCACGCGAGCTCGTCGGCAGTCGCATGCAGGCGCAGGTCGACCACGACGCGCTCGCCGAGGACTACGCTCTCGATCTCGTCGAGACCCGGCTGCTCACGCGCGACGGCGACGTCGTCCTCGCCGAGGTCTCGCCGACGCAGGAGGTCAGCTTCGGTGGTCAGCCGGCGCGGCTGGTCGTGGGTCGCGACGTCACCGAGCGCATGCGGCTCCGGCAGCAGCTGCTCACCGCGGATCGCATGGCGTCGATCGGAATGCTCGCCGCGGGCGTCGCGCACGAGGTGAACAACCCGCTCGCCTACGTGCTCAACAACATCGAGATCGCGGTGAAGGAGCTGACTCCGCTCGGCGAATCGACGCGCGCGAGCCGCGACGCGCTCGGGATCGCCCTCGAAGGCGTCGATCGCATCCGCACCATCGTGCGCGAGCTGCTCGAGCTCGCGCGCGTCGACGACGCCGCGGTCGGACCGGTCGACGTGCGCGCGATCGTAGAGTCGACCGTGGCCCTGGCGGCGCAGAAGATCTCCGAGCGCGCGCGCCTCGAGACTCACTATGCGCCGGTGCCGCTCGCGCGCGGGACAGCGGCGCGACTCGGCCAGGTCCTCCTCAACTTGTTGACCAACGCGCTCGAAGCGATGCCCCCAGGTTCGATGGAGACGAATCGCCTTCGCGTCAGCGTCCGGCATTCCGCCGCGGGAGGCGTCGTCGTCGAGGTCTCCGACAACGGCGTCGGCATCGCGCGCGAGAACGCGGCGCGTGTCTTCGATCCGTTCTTCACGACCAAGTCGAGCGGGAGTGGCACCGGCCTCGGCCTTGCCATCAGCCAGCGACTCGTCGCGGAGCTCGGCGGCGAGCTCGCGTTCGAATCCGTGCCCGACCTGGGCACGACCTTCTCGCTGACGCTCCTGCCGGAAGAGACGCCGGGGTCGGCGAGGCCGACCGCGCACACGGCAGCATCCACGCCGCCGGGCAACTCGCCATCGGGGATCTCACCGGTGGCGGGCGGAACGGCCCCTACGACTCCGGCTGCCGTTCGACGGTGAGCTCGTTCGCGGTGCTGCGGATCTTGCGATAACCGAGCATGTGGAACACACCGAGCGGGTAAATACGGGCGATCGAGCGATCGACGATGAACCGTGACGGATCGTTCTTGTCGCGCTCCACGCCGGGCAAGAGATCGAGGAACCGATCGATGCGCAGATGCCGGAGCGCGCGGGAAGCGCGCAGCCGGGTGTCGCTCACCGCGCGTCCCCAGAAGAATCCGTCGTCGCCCTGAGGCTGATAGAGCGGCAGCATCACGAGGCCGTCGTGCGGCGCGCGGATCTCGCCGTTGCGATCGCGCGCGAGGAGCTGCTGATTGCGCGCGTGATCGAGGTTCTTGAAGCCGGGCTCCATCGTGAACGCGTCTTCGGGCGCGATGGCGTGGCGACGTACCACTTCCATGACGCGCGGGAGGTTGCCGCGACGGCTATCGAGGAGCGCGTGCGCAGCGCGCGTCTCGGCGACGGCGCCGGGCGCGAAGAGCGCCGCGGCCTGCGCGGCGAGTAGGAGCACCGCTTCGACGTTGTCGACCGAGCCCTCGTCGTAGTGCTGTCCCGCTTCGACGGCGAAGGTGATGACGCCTTGCCGCGTGAAGTACGACGACAGCACGCCGTCGAGCTGCTCCTCGAGGCCCATGATGACCGGCAGCGGCAGCGCGGTGACGAACGCGCGCTGCGTGAGCGTGTCGCCGAAGAGCGCGAAGGGCACGCCGTGCGCGCTGGTGGTGTGGAGGTCGACGAGGTGCACGGGACCGCGCGCGCGGGCGATGACGGCGCGGATGGACTCGAGGAGCTCGAGCTGCTCGCGATCCTCGGCATCGAGAATGACGTCCTCGGCGAGGCCCTTCGCGACGCGCGCGGCACGAGCCTCGAGGTCGGCGACCTTCGCTGCCGTCCACACACGATTGAGATCGCGAACGAGGTAGCGCTTTCCGATGCGCATCGCGCCGACGTTGCCGGCGAAGACGACGAGCTCGCCGCGCGTGCGGACGTCGCCACGCGAGAGCCGCTCGATCACGCGCCGCGCGCCGTGGATTCCGGCCTGCTCGTTGCCGTGGATGCCGGCGATGGCGATGAGCGTCGCGCCCGGGAGCTCGCCGCGCACGCGACCGATCTCGCGTGCCTCGAGGGGCATCGGAACGCGAACGCTCGGCGGGCCGCTCACGGGCGCCTCCGGCTCTTGGGATGCTCGTGGGGCGGATCGACCTGACCGATGCGCTCGTCGAGCAGCTCGGCCGCGATGCCCATGAAGTCCTCTTCGGTGATCATCGCGACGATGTGTCCGTCCTGGACCACCGGCAGACAACCGACGCGCTGCCGGCGCATGATGGCGATGGCGTCGACGGTGAGGGTATCGGGCGTCACGGTGAGCAGCTCGCGGCGCATGATGTCGGAGACGGCAACACTGGCCCCGGGCGCTCCGTTCCCGGTCGTGCTCGCCGTCGCGGTCGTGCTCGCGGTCGCGGTCGCGGCCGCGGTCGTGGTGCGCGTCTTCGCGAGCGACGCGAAATGGCGAAGCACCGCGCGCGACGTCACGAGGCCGACGAGCTTGCCCTCGGCGTCTTCGACGGGCACGTGACGGATGCGCTCCCAGCTCATGAGATCGGCGACGAGCTCGATCGGATCATCGGGCTGCACCGTGAGGAGATCGGTCTGCATGTATTGCGAGACCTTGTTGTAGCCGGTGCGCGAGCCATAGAGCTCGTCGAGCCGCGCGCGCTCCCACTCCACGACGGGTCGCCCGCTCTTCTGTCGCGCGATGGTGGCGGCGACGATGGCATTGAGGCGCTCGCCCTGCGACCCACGCGACTTCATGCTCTGCAGCGAGCGGAGCATCCAGCGTGAGCCGGTGCGTAGCGAGCGAACGCGCTCTTCGATGATGCCGAGGTACTTCTTGGCGTCCGCGTCGTCGACCTTCGCGCGCGCGAGGCCCTTCTCTGCGAGCGGCAGCAGCTTCTCGAGAATGAACGGCTGCGCGATCACCTCTTCGCCGTCGAGCCACGAGAAGCGCGCCGACAGGCCGTCGCGCGCCGCCGCGTAGAAATTGGCCTGCGCGTGATCGAAGTCCATGCGCGAGGGCAGGTCCTCGATGGTGGCGGTGAGCTCGCTCATGAGGCCGAGCCAAAGCGCAGCGTTCGCGACCTCGTCGACGATGGTCGGGCCTGACGGCAGCACGCGAAGCTCGATGCGGAGATGCGGCTTGCCGTTCTCCGAGATGCCGTAACACGCGCGGTTCCAGCGATAGATCGTGCCGTTGTGGAGACGGAGCGCCTTCAGCTCGGGGATGCCGCCGCGATCGAGCACGGCCATCGCGTCTTCTTCGTGATCGGTGCCGACGAGCGGCCGGAAGCGCGTGACGTTGTCCTTGAAGATCTCGAGGACGCTGCCCTTGACCCAGTCCTTACCGAACGAGACGCGCGCGGCGCGATCGCGCGCATGCAGCGAGGGCTGACGGATGTCGCACGACTGCTCGAAGAGCGCGATGCGCGTCTCTGCCCAGAGTCGCTTGCCGAACAGCGTGGGCGAGTTGGTGCCCACGGCGAGCGCCGGTGCGAGGAGGAGCTGCGCGATGTCGTAGGCGTGACCGAAGCGCTCGGGCTCCGCGACCTGGAGGTGCACCTGGAAGCTCGCGTTGCACGCCTCGAACATGAGCGAGTCGTGCTTCGCGACGAGCTCGTCGAGGCCCTTGATCGAGATGTCGTAGCCCTCGCCGCGCGCCGCCGTCATCACGCGGTTCAGCGTGAGGTAGCGCGGGTTCGGCACCATGTTCGCGATGCCCAGATCGGTCTTGCCGAGGGTGGGCAGGATGCCCGTGAGCACCGGCTGCACCTCGAGCTCCGCGGAGATGCGCTGCACCTTCGTGTAGAGCTCGACGAGCTGCGCTTCCATCTGCGCGAGGCCCTTGCCCGCGAACGGTTGCGGGTCGGCGTTGAGCTCGAGATTGAAGAGACCGAGCTCGGTCGTGTAGTGCGGGTCGTCGAGCCGCTGCAGCACCTTGAGCGCGGCGGGCGCGGCGTGGAACGAGCGATCGACGAGGAACATCTCCTGCTCGGAGCCGATGCGCGCGACGCCGCGCTCGAACATGCCTTCTTCCAGCATGCGCTCGAGCGCACGGAGCTCGACGAGCAGCGTGCGCATGAAGTGACGTCGCTCGTCGCCCTCGAGGGCGCCGGTGGTCTGCTTGTGATCGTGCGTGTCTTCCATCGGCTCAGACCTTCGCTGCGGCTCGGGTCGAGACGGAAGGGCCCTTGGCGGGGCCCGTGGGGATCTGCGCGGTCCACTCGTCGAGGTACTTGGGCAGCTTCGCGCGCCACGTGACCCAGTCGTGGTCCCACTCCTTGCCCCACGAGTCGACCCAGTTGGGGATGCCCATGTTGCCGAGCGTCTTCGCGAGCCGGAAGCTCTCGCTGATGTCCTCCCACTTCCCTTCGCCGCACGCGAGATGGATGTGGCTCGTGCGGAGCACGTCGAGATGGCGGCCCGCGAGCGTGGGAACGAAGTGCAGCGGCGACGACACGAAGAAGTAGTCGGTCGGCGTGTCGCGCTCGATGAAGCGCATGAGATCGTAGGTGCCGCTCATGCCGAGCGCGCGCGTGAACATGTCGGGGAAGCGGCACGCGACGGCGACGGCGTGGAAGGCGCCGATCGAAGCGCCGGTCGACCAGATGCCGATGTCGTCCGACTTGCAGTCGCGACGAATGGCGGGGACCAGCTCGCTCTTCACGTACTGGTGGAACTGGTGGGTCATCCACATGCGATGCTCGGTGCTGCCCTCCTTGTTGAACCAGACGCGCCCGGCGACGGAGTCGCACGAGTACATCTTGATCCGGCCTGCCGCGAGGAGCGGCTCGAGCGCGCGGATCATGAGGAAGCGATCGATCTCTCCTGCGTCACCACCTGCGGTGGGAAACATGAGGACCGGCTGGCCGGCATGGCCCCAGCGATTGAGTGTGACGTCGCACTGGAGGCGCGACGAGTACCAACGAGACGACTCGAACATTTTCACAGACCCCGACGATCCCGGGCTGACACCCCGAGGAACCGGGCGTGTTAGCGGTGACGTAGCCGCGTCGCAAGCAAACGCGAGCGTGCGCAATCAGTACCCCGCGGAACGTTTCGGAAAGGTTTCCGAGATTCACCTCCAACGCGCGGAAATGCCTACGTTTTCTCGACTGACTCAGTACCGGTGCAGGTCGGCGGCGAGCTCCGGAATCACGGCGAGCGTCATGTAGTATTTGGGCGTGCCGCCATAGGCGCCGCCGAACGGATCGAGATCGTCGATGGCGGGGACGAGGCTCTCGGCGTCGATGATCTTGCCGGTGGCGTCGCGCTTCACGCGTAGCCAGGGCGTGGGCATCCACTCGCGGCGGAGGCCCTTCGACGTGTAGAGGTCGTGGTTCTCGCCGTAGATCATGAACGGCTTCCACGCGCCGCCTTCGTTCTCGGGCCGATACCAGTTGTTGTGCCAGACCCAGATGGTGCCGTCCGCGTCGGCGTGACCGACGATGCCGACGTGCTGCTCGCCGGGCATCGCATCGCACTTCGCGGTGAGGCAGCCGGCGACGATGGTGCCCGTGGGGATCTTGCCGTGATCGATGGCGTTGAGCTCCGCGAGGAACGCGGTCTTGTCGAGACGACCGGCGGCGTTCTTGGCGGGCATCGGCAAGCGATGGACCTCGCCGCCCTGGCTGCTCCCGACAGAGCGAATCAGGTTGTAGACGCCCTCGGCGTTGAACTCGGTGACGCCGCCCAGGTAAAGCGCCTTCGACACGTTCGACGCGCACATGCGCGCGACGGGATAGCGAGGGTCCTCGAGCTGATGGCCCTTCCAGTAGACGGCGGCCTTGAAGAGATGCTGGCCGGTCGGCGTGAGGTGATCGAACTGGTAGCCGGCGATGCTCGTCTTCTCGACGGCGGCGCGTTCGGCGGCCGTGACCGTCGCGACGATCGCGTCCTCGGAGGAGCCCGGGTCATCGGTCCCGTCGTCCTGCGGCGCGGCGCAGGCGACGAGCGTCGCGAGCGCGAAGAGAGGGGCGAGTGCGTGCTTCCAAGCGCCGGTCATGCGTCGCTTCAAGCAGAAACTGGACCACACGAACCTACATCAACATTTACCGCCAAAGTGCGCGTTTTGGCTGCTTTCGATGTCGTCCCGGGCAAGCGTTGGATCACGCCGAGGATCGCGCGAGATCCGCCTCGCCGTCAGGGGAATGCCTTCGTCGCATCGCGCATGGCGGCCGGGCATTGCTCCGGCGCGAGGGGATGCTGCTGGGCGGGATCGCGCTTCATGTCGAAGCACGTCCACGCTTGGCCGGGCGCGCCGACCAGCAAGCGCTCGCCGAGCATCACGCCGTTGCGCGCGTCGTCCTGATCCCACACCGCGGTGGTGGTGCTGAGCAGCGTGATGCGGTCGCCGAGCCAGCCCGGGCTCGCAACGAGCGAGCGCGCTTCGGCGTTCGCGAACGGCAACGTCCCGCGCGCGGCGCCGATCCCGAAGAGATCCACGATGGTGGCGTTCACGTCCGCGAAGTAGGTGCGGTGATGCGCGAAGGTCCGCAGCGCGGCGCGCTTCTCTTGATCGAGCGCGCGAGCTCCGCCGACGATGAAGCCCGGAACACGGACCTCCTCGTCGTAGAGCGAGTGAAGATGATAGAGACCGCCGCGTTCGCGGAACTGCTCGCCGTGATCGGACACGAGGATCACGACTGTGTCGTCCCACGAGGGCATCGCGCGTAGCTCGCGCAGGAGCTCCGAGAGTGTTCGCTCCTGAAAGAGCACGCTGTTCCGGTAGTGGTTGTGGAACGCATCGCCGTCGCCCACGGGATTGTCGGAGTGCGGCTCGATGGGCTGGAGCTGCGGGTCGATCCGATACGGCGCATGCGTGTTGGAGAGATGGAGCACGCCGAAGTAAGGCATGCCCGGAGGTGTCGCGCGCACGACGCGTAGGATCTCCGCGGTGGCGCGCTCGTCGGGCGCGCCGAGCTGCTCCTGTTCGAGGCCGCCGAGCTCGGTCGCGCTCACGAGGACATCGATGCCCGCGCGCTGCACGAACGCGCCGAAGTTCTCGAACTGGAAGTTCTGCGACGTGACGTACGCGGTCCGATACCCGACGGCATGCGCCAGCTCCCAGAGCACGGGCGCGGAATGCGCAGCGTTCACTCCGGCGGTGACCGGGAGCCCCGTCCAGAGCAGCATGCACGCACCGAACGTGCCCGACGACGGCGTGGTCAGCTTTCCCAGCGGGATGCGATCGCCGGCGACGTGATCGAGATAGCTCGCCTTGCAGACCGGCGGAGGATCCGAGCAGAGCGCATCGGCGCGGACGCTCTCGGTGACGACGAGCAGCACGTTGGGCGCGCGTTCGGCGCGCTCGAGCGGCGGCAGCGGCGCCGGCGTACGGAGGGAGATCCCGCGACGCGTCGTACCCTTGCCGGTGATCCCGACGCGACACGCGTGGACGAAGCCGTGAACGAAGCAGTCATCCGGCGTCGCCGCCTGGAGGAAGCGGCTGTCGACCATGTCGATCCACATGCAGAAGATCGCGCCCACGAACGCGAGCACCACGACGATCGGCGGACGACCGCCGACGAGCGGCGAAGCGCGTCGTACGACCGCAGCAAGACCGAGCGTGACGACCACGCCGCTCACGATCATCGCGACGAGGGCGAGCGAGCTGCCCCACGCGGCGAACCAGCCGGCGACGGTGCCGCGCAGCGCGAAGCCGAGCCGGATCGTGTCGCGACCCATATAGGCATGAACGACACGGTGATAGAGCGCCTGACCGCCGAAGCAGAAGATCGCGAGCGGCAGGATCCACGCGGCGAACACCGCATGGAAGCCGACGCGCGCGGCTCGCCGACCGCGCTCCGTAGTCGCAGTGGTGCGTAGCTGGCGAAGCCGCGTGAGGCACCAGAGCGGCAGCACCCAGAAGCCCGCGCTGATCAGCAGTGAGCTCGCGTAGATCGCTTTGCCCTGCAGCGCATAGCCGGCGATCACGCGTCCGCGCAGCAGCACGTCGAGACCGAGGGCGAGCGCCGTCGGTCCGAGGAACCAGGCGAGCGCACGCGGATGTGCACCGAGCAGGGCGCGTCTCACGCGCAACGTGCTTCCTCCACGGCGTCACCATACCGCAGCACCGCGACGCGCAGCACCGCGACGCGCAGCACCGCGGCGAGGTGCCCTCGCGACCAAACACACTGCGCCACGGTTGTGCTACGTGCACTCTTCATGCGTTTTCCTCGTCGCGCTTCGTCCGTCGCGGTCCTTCTTCTCTCTTCCTCGAACGCCTTCGCTCAGGCCACTCCGACGGGAGCGCCTCCGCCCGACACCAAGACGCTCGTCGAAGCGCCGAAGAAGGGCCCCGAGGCACCGAAGATCGAGAAGCCCCTCGACGGCACGACCGTATCGGTCTCTGCGGGCGGCGTTCTCACGACCGGCAACTCGCGGCTCCTCGCAGTGTCCGGCAACGGCCTCTACGAGACGCGCTGGAACGACAATGCGGTCGGCGCCGCCTTCATCGGCAACTACGGCCAGGGCGCCACGGCGGGCAAGGACATCCACGTCTCGGCGGAGAACCTCCAGGGGAAGCTTCGCTACGATCGCTACCTCATCGAACAGGCCAGCTTGTTCCTGATCAACACGGGTCGTCACGACCGGTTCCAGGGCCTTTCGTTCCGCTACAACCTCGATCCGGGCTTCAAGTACATCTTCGTCAACCACACGTCGACGTCGTTCTGGGGTGAAGCCGGCTACGACCTCCAGCACGACATCCGACGCGAGGACGGTCGCGCGGTGCTCGACGCGAACAACCAGCCGACGTTCGATGCGAACGGCCAACCGATCCTGCTCTCGAAGACGCAGACCGATCACTCGTCGCGCCTCTTCGCCGGCCTCAAGCACGCCTTCAACAAGGAAGTGACGTTCGCGACGGGCGTCGAATACCTCCAGAGCTTCGTCGACAGCACGCGTAACCGCATCAACTTCGACGCGCTCATCGCGGCGAACATCGGCGCGGGCTTCGCGTTCGGCTTCGGATTCAGCGCTCGTTACGCTCACGATCCGTTGCCCGGCAAGGAGCAGCTCGACACGTCGTCGACGGTCAGCCTCATCTTCGCGTTCGACAGCGTGACGCCGAAGAAGGCCGACACGTGCCCGTGCCCCGAGGCTGCGCCGCCCGCGCCTGCGGCGAGCGACGCGCCGCCCGCAGCGCCGCCGCTGGCGCCGCTCCCGCCGTTGCCGCCTCCGGCGACGACGCTGCCCGGCGACGCGCCTCCGCCCGCTCCGCCGCCGCCCGCGACAGACTCGACCACGACCACGCCGCCGGCGACGACGCCGCCGACCACGAATCCTTAGAGGAGAACGCCGATGCTTGCTGACTTCAAGAAGTTCGCGTTCAAGGGAAACGTCGTCGATCTCGCGGTCGGCGTGATCATCGGCGCCGCGTTCGGCAAGATCGTGACGGCGCTCGTCGCCGATCTCATCATGCCGCTCGTCGCGCTGGCGATGCCGAGCGGCGACTGGAAGAAGGACGGCTATGTCCTCCGCCACGCCGCCGACCCGAAGCAAGACGTCGTCCTGCAATACGGCGACTTCCTCGGCTCGGTGATCGACTTCCTCATCATCGCGGTCGTCCTGTTCCTCATCGTCTCGCAGATCGTGAATCGCGTGATGAAGAAGGACGATCCGACGACGAAGGAGTGCGCCTTCTGCCTCGAGCAGATCCCGGTGAAGGCCATCAAGTGCAAGTTCTGCACGTCGGAGGTCGCCGCGCCGGCAGCGCCTGCCGTTCCCGCGACGCCTGCCACTGTCTGATTCGAGAGCCGCCGCCCGTCGGATCTTGAGCGCGTAGCGAAGCGTCGGAGCGCCGACGAGGGGAGCTCGTTCGGGCACGATGGGCTTGCGCACATAACCTTGTGGTTATATATAACCACAAGGTTATGAATGCGGGAGGGGTCGATGGCGTCCGGTAAGCAGCTCGATGCGACGTTCGCGGCACTGGCGGATCCGACGCGGCGGGCGCTCCTGGCGCGGCTTGCGCTGGGAGAAGCGACGGTGATGGAGCTGGCCGAGCCCTTCACGATGAGCCAGCCGGCGATCTCGAAGCACCTGAAGGTTCTGGAGCGGGCGGGGCTGATCAGCCGCGGGCGCGATGCACAGCGGCGGCCGGTGACGCTGGAAGCAAAGCCGATGGCCGAAGCGGCCCAGTGGCTCGAGGCCTATCGAGAGCACTGGGAGGCCCGCTTCGACGCGCTCGATGCGCTGCTGGGCGACCTCCAGGCGGCGAAGAAGATCCCGAAGAAAAAGAAGCACTGATGTCGATCGGCGGCCGTTCGTCCTGGGACGGTCGGCTGCCAATCCACGCTAACGAAGACAGGGAGCCTGGTCGATGGACGCAACAAGAGAGAGTGAATTCACCCCGATGAAGAACCGCACGACCGTAGAACGGAAGTCCGAGCGTGAGCTCGTCGTCACGCGAACCTTCAACGCCCCGGCGCGCATCGTGTTCGAGGCGTGGACCACGCCCGAGCTGTTCAAGCGGTGGTGGGCACCGAAGTCGTTTGGCCTGTCCATGACTTCCTGCGAGATGGATGTTCGTGTCGGGGGCGGCTACCGCCTCGTGTTCGTGGTCGGCAACGATGCCTCGAAGACCATGGCGTTCTTCGGCAAGTACATCGAAGTGACACCGCACTCGCGCCTCGTCTGGACCAATGAGGAGGAAGGTGAGGACGGTGGGGCGGTCACCACGGTGACGTTCGAGGAACAATTCGGCAAGACGGTGATCGTCATGCACGACCTCTATCCCTCGAAGGAAGCTCTCGACGGTGCCATCGCCTCCGGGAGCACGAGTGGGAGGGGCGAGACCTTCGAGCAACTCGACGAGCTCCTCGTGTCTCAGGGAGACAGCTTCGCCAAGTAGATTCGCTCGTCATCTCTTTGGCGGGCAGTTGTCTTTCTTGTCGTGGGGAGAGCCGGCCTCTCGAGGCGAGACGCTGGCGGAGCTCGTCGAGCAGACTCGCGCGGACGACGCCGATCACCTCTGCGAACGCAGGTGCTCGGCGAGCTTGTCGAGCGTCTGGTACCCCAGCTCCACCGCGCCGAAGCCGATGCCGATCGCGCGCTGCTCCTTCGTCGGATGTAGCTGACGCAGCGTCACCACGGTCTTCTTGTCGCTCTGCTCGTCGAACGTGATCGTGACGTGGAAGCGTCCCGGGTCATCGTCCTTGTCCGAGCCGTGGTCGAACACGAGAAGCTCAGGATGCTTGATCTCGAGAAACGCGATGCGGTTGTCCCAGACCTTGCCGTCCGGGGCCCGCATGTCGAACCGCAAGAGGCCACCGACACGCATGTCGGCTTCCCTGAGCGTCGTGGCGAACCCGCGTGGGCCGAACCACTTCGCGAAGTGTTCCTTGTCCGTCCACGCTCGAAAGACGAGGTCACGCGGTGCATCGAACACGCGCGAGAGGACGATCTCCCGGTCGAGGGCCCACTCCCGATTACCGCTTCTTCCGTCTGCCATTGTCATTCTCCTTTTTCTTGTCCTTGGTTTCGGTCGCTTTTGCCTGCAAGTCGCGCAGGTATTCGTCCAATCGCTCGAAGCGCTCTTCCCACGCGCGCCGCGTGTGCTCGGCCCATGCCGTCACCTGCTCGAGCGCTTCCGGTCGTAGGCGACACGGCCGGCGTTGGGCATCTCGCCCGCGCGAGATGAGCCCTGCCTCCTCGAGCACCTTCAAGTGGCGCGAGATCGCAGGAAGGCTGATGTCGAAGGGCGCTGCCAGCTCGAGCACGGTCGCGTCCCCCGACGCGAGGCGCTCGACGATGGCCCTCCGTGTGGGATCCCCGAGCGCAGCAAACGTGACGTCGATGGTGGGCGATCCAGGCACGGACAGGCTCCTCGCAGCTCGGATTCGTATTTAACCTTTATGTTAAGTAACGGCCGGCCGCAGATCTGTCAAGGCCTCGTGCGAGCAAAAGACCTTCCTCTTCCTTGTCGATCGTCGATGGAAACGGTCGGTCGCTTGCCGCGAACGTCGTCATCGCGGACGAAGCGCGGAATCCGGGAAGGGAGATGCAGCGATCAAGTCGCAGGCGTTGGGGCTCTGATAACCGGGGATGAAACGTTCACAGATCGCAGCGTTCACGGTGCCGTACGTGGTGCCGGGCTTGTGCGCAAAGCCGCCGAACATGGCCTGGACCATGCCTTCCTTGAAGCGTTCGCGAGGGTACCGGGCCACGATTTCATCCCGCAACTCGGAGGGAAACTGATCAAACCCTTTTCCCAGCACATCGAGACCGACTCCCGAATAGAGGAGAGCTACTTCGGGGCGCATATACGGGGTGATTCCTGGGGTGGTGTGCAGGGCAATGGCTTCCCAGACAGTTTGTATCTGCTCTTCGGGGACGTGGTGTGCGGCGAGGAACAGACGGGCGGCGTTTGCGCCATCGACCTCGAAGCGTTCGTCTGGGCTCGAGAACTTCTTGGTGAGACCGAGATCGTGGAATGCGGCGGCGACGTAGAGGAGCTCAGGGTCGAAGCGGAGCTTACGCTGACGTCCCTGCTCAGCCGCGAACAGGTAGACGCGGCTGGAATGATTGAAGAGCAGATCCGTGGAATGCTCACGCAGGATTTCTGTGGCCTCTTTCGCGAGCGAGGAATCGGGAATGGCCAGGGCGGAAGGGAGAGTCGACATGAGTTTCTCGACTACAGGGCTTTGGGTCACATGCCGACATCAGCGTAGGCGCACCGTTGAGGCTCAACTTGCTCCGACAGCGAGCACGATCTTTCCCTTCGGCAGAGGCCGTACGCGTTCCAGCATGAGATGGGCCTCGCGCGCATCCGCGAGCGGTAGGACTGCCCCCACGCGTGCTCTCAGCTGTCCACCATCGATGAGGCCGGCGATCTCCGCCAGACGCTGGCTCGTAACGTCGACCAGGAAGAACGCGGCTTCGACACCATGCGTACGCGCAAGCTGCGGATCAGGAGGGGACACCGCCGAAATCAGCTTGCCGCCTCGACGGAGGACCTGAAACGAACGCGTTTGTGTTTCGCCGCCGACCAGATCAACGACAGCGTCCGCATCCCGAACCTCTTCCTCGAAGTGCTGGGTCCGGTAGTCGATCACTCTGTCTGCGCCGAGGCTGCGTACGAAGGAGACATCGTCGGTGGCTGCGGTCGCGATGATTCGCATACCGGCGCGATGGGCCAGCTGGACCGCATAGGCTCCAACGTTGCCTGCCGCCCCGTGAATGACCACGGTTGCGCCTGCTTCGAGATGGCCGTGATCGAACAGCGCCTGCCATGCCGTCACGGCAACGACGGGAACCGACGCCGCTTCGATGAAGGTCAGCGAGGTTGGCTTCCTCGACACCATGGCCGCGGAAGCCACAGCAAACTCGGCATAGGCGCCGATGAACCGCGGGTTCGTGACGCCATAGACTTGATCTCCAACACGCAGATCAGAAGCCCCCGGCCCCACGGCGACGATCTCACCCGACAGATCCGAGCCCAGGGTGAGGGGGAGCGGTTGCGGCAAAGCGCTCTTTCCCGCCCTGATCCAGGCATCCCATGGACCGACCCCAGCGGCTTCGACGTTGACGAGGACCTCGCCAGGGCCAGGATCGGGCCGAGGGATTCGCTCGAACCTCATGACGTCTGGTGGCCCAAACTCATGGACGCGCCAGGCCATCATCGATGAACGCTCGTCGTACGTCACATCGGAACCCTAGCGCGCCCGACAGCGTTCGGCGCAGAGAGGGAGGGTGGAGACTTGCCGCTGACTCTCGGTCGCGAGTCCCGCGAGCGCGCGGCGTCCTGGACCTGTGCGGATGATCCCCGCACCTCGACTCGCCACCACCGCCGCGGTCATGCCGCCGTGAAGCAGAATGATCCGCAGGCTGGGGCTTACGGCTTCTCGGCTTTTCGCCAGTCCTGGATGCGTGACCAGAAGAGCTCCGTGAACTTCTCGACCTCGTGGGGCGGGAAGAGCGCGGCGACCTTCTGGCGGACGGCGTCCTTCGCCTCCTCGGTGCCGAAGAAGTCCCACGCCACCTGATCGAGCTGGGCGAGATGCGTCGCGCAGAAGGCCTCGAACTTCTTCGTCTCGAAGCGCTCGTCGGCAATCGCGGCATAGCGATCGAGCTTCTCCGAATACGGAATATCGAGCGCCGCGACTTCGTAGAACGGAGCCCAGTCCTGGTTCTTGCGCATCTTGCGCTTGGTGGCGGCGCAGAATACCGACCAGCGGATATACGCCTTCACCATCCAGGGGAAATGGAAGTGAAGAGAGGTGACCTGCGAATCGGGACACGGATTCGCGAAATCGATGGGATGCCACACGCCGTCCTTGCGCAGTGATTCGCAAGAATTGAACTCCCAGCCGAAGAAGGAGTTGATGGTGAGCGTCTCCTTGCGGAGATGCTCCTTCTCTTCGTCGCTGATGAAGTCGGTCTTGGTGGTGTAGCGATCGTGGAGCGGCGCTTCGGGATCGTAGAGCACGTAGTGCGTCTGCGGACCGAAGCCGATGCAGCGCACGAAGCGGTCGAAGCCGCTCACCGCGGCCTGCAGGTGCATGACCGCCTTGCCGCTCTCGTCGTACGCCTTGTAGACGGCCGCGGCGTCGTCGACCTTGGTCACGGCGCGCCAGCCGCCGCCGTCGTACGGCTTCATGAACATCGGCCAGCCGATGCGGTCACCGATGCGGCGCACGTCGAAGAGCTTCGCGTAGCGAGAGAGCGTGGGCTTGAGGTCCGGAGTGGGCTCGTAGGTCTTCGGCGGGACCATCCACGTGTCGGGAATGGGCATGCCGAGCGCCATCATCGCGCAATACGACGTGTGCTTCTCGTTGGCCTGCACGCTCCACGGGTTGTTGAAGACGTAGAGGCCGTCCATGACGATGGCCTTCTTTATCCACTCGCGGCTCGTGTGGTACCAGTGCGTCAGCCGGTCGACGACGAGGTCGTATTTGCACGGCTGGCGCAGGTCGTACGGCTCGATGAAGACGCGCTCCACCTCGAAGCGGATGGTGTCGCCGCTGCCGTCGTCGGACGGAATGCGGAGATCGAGCTTCTTCATCAACGCTTCGAAGCAGAGCGGCCAGCAGATGTCTGCGCCGAGGGAAAGCCCGATGTGCCGTACGACTTCAGCCATGACTCATTCTCATTGCGATCATTCGTAGACGAACATCAGCGGGCCCGGGAAGAGCCACGAGAGGCCCTCACGCAGACGATCCCGCCAGTTTTCCCAATTGTGACCATCGCGCGCTTCGACGAACTTCACCTGCATGCCGGTGGCGTCGAGGAGCGGCACGAGCGAACGGTTCTCGTAGATGAGCGACACGTAGACGCCGCAGCTCATGAAGACGCGCTCGCTCACCGCGGTCGGCTCCTCGCGGACCTGGTTCACGAACTCGACGACGCGATCGAAGAGCGGGCCACGACGGTTGCGCGTGCCGATGTCGGTGAAGGCGAACGACCCGGACTGGAGAAGAAGCCGTCCCCAGACGTCGGGATAGCGATACGCGGTGGAGAACGCAGCGACGGCGCCGAAGCTCGCGCCCATGAGACAGCGCGCTTGGGGGCGATCGATGATGGGGAGGCGTCCCGTGAGGTCGGGCAAGAGCTCCTCGGTGAGGAAGCGCGCATGACGTTCGTCGTTGGCGTATTCGCGGAGGCGATCCGGAGAGTCGGTGAACGCGACGATCATGTCCGGGATCTCGAGCCTGTGAATCAGGTTGTCGAGCACGGTCCGCATGTTCGCGAAGTTCACGTAGTCGCTGCCGTCGTGGACCACGAGCAGCGGATAGAGGCGCGTCTTGCGGAAGCGCGCGGGGAGATAGATCGCGCCGTGGCGCATGCCGTCGAACGTCTTCGAGTGGAACGAGAACGGCTCGAGGATGCCGGGGCGCGCATCGGGATCGGGATCGACCCAGTCGGGGACCTCGTAGCCCTCGCCCTGCAGCACCGAGTTCGCACCGAAGGGATCGCGCGCGCGATTGGGATTCCGCGGGTCCTCGATCCACTGGCTGCTGCCCTGACGGTGAATCTCGAACTTGTATTCTACACGCGACCCATGGGGGATATCGAGCGTGAGATACCAGAGATCGGTATTGGGCACTCGCGCGAGCGAGCTCTCCGACTCGAGCCCGAAGATCCAGTGACGGAGGCTCACGCCGTCGACGTCGCCGCGCCACACGAAGGTGGCGTGTGGTCCTTCGACGAGCGGGAACGTTCGGCCCGGCACGTTGAAGAACGCGTCGACCTTGCCGTTGTCGGGGCCCGACTTGAGCAGGTCCTGGATGGCGAGGTGGCGATTCATGATCAGACGTCCCTACCCGGCAGGCTGGGCGGCGGTGAAGGGATGGGGATGGCGGTGCTCGACGGGCTCAGCTCCACCGACGTGGCCGAGGGCATTCCGCGGCTCGCGCGCGAGGGCGGCTCGAACGAGTGCGTGCCGTCGTCGCGGATGGCGAACGCACCGTAGGGCGCGGTCGGTCCGCTGCGCAGCCAGGTCACGCGCGAGCGCGCAGGCATGGCGATGCACGTGGCTGGAGCGAAGCGGCGGACCATCACCTTGAGGCGCTGGCGATCGCCGAGCTTGAGGCGGAACTCCGGCTGCGGGAGCACCACCACGTCGCCGACGAAGCCGAGGCCCGCGTCGAGCACCTCGGCGGCGCCCGGTCCCTGGGGCGGCGAATCGTGGAAGAGCACGACGCGCTCGCTGATGGCCATGGCGCCCGCGCACCACGCGAAGACGGTCTTGCCCTTCGCGAGCTCGGCGATGCCGAAGAGGCGAAGGCGATTGAGCAGCGAAGCGACGTGCCCGCCCGCGATGGCAATGGCCTCGCAGTCGTCGATGATCGACGCGATTTGATCGCGATGGTGGGCGACGGCGGCGCGATCGAAGGGCTTGTAACGAGCGTCGAACTCGCGGCGATCGCGGGTGCAGCGATCGAGGTGGAGCGCGTCGATGTTGCGGATGGCGTCGATCGAGGTGCGCGCCTCGTCTTCGAGGATCTCGTCGGGAGCGGCGCGCTGATCGATGACGTGCTGGGCGTCGAGCGCGTGCTCGAGACGCACGCGGTAGAAGTCCTGGCGATGACGCAGCAGCGTCTGCCGCTCGCGATGAGCGTTGAGGAGCTCCTTGTCCTTGCGGAAGACGTCCTCGCCGCGCGCATGGAGGCCGAGGTTGATGGCGCGCCCCTTGAGGTGCACCTTCAGGTCCTCGTCGTCGTCCTCGCGCTCCTGCCAGCCTGCGGTGATGGTGGCGATCTTCCCGCGGATGCGCAGCTCGTCGATCGCTTCGCCGAGCGTGGGGTCGTAGCGCTGCGCGCCGAGGAGCACGACGGCCGGAATTTCTCCGGTGATCATGACGCGCGGACCTTGAGCGTGCGACCGACGAAGTCGAGCATGTCGCGCAGCGTGTCGTAGTCGGGGTGCTTCATGCGCAGCCACGCGTTGGCCATGTAGCCGGCGGCGACGGGTTGCGTGGGCGTGCCCGGCGGAGGCAGGTGGCTGTCGATGATGCATCCGCCGAAGCGGCGCCAGACCTCTTCGGAGCCGTCGTAGCCGCGGATGTGTCCGTCGCACTCGGGGCGGAGCGCGATGATGCCGGCGGCGAAGCGACGCGTGAGCGGGCGGCTCGGCTTGCCGTGGACGATGGCCATCGCCCACTCGCGATAGATGTCGATCTCGTTGCCGGCGGCGTAGAGATCCCAGGCGCGCACGCCCGGTGGGCGGCAGCCGATCTCGCTGAATTTCAGGCCTTTGGGGCCGTAGAACCACTCCATGTGCGTGGCGGTGGTGCCGAGGCCGAGGGTCTCGATGACCTTCTGGCCCATCGCCTTCACCTCGTCGTAGCTCGATGCCATGTCGACGCGGTTGGTGGCCACGAACTGCGGCGAGATCCAGCGCGTGCGCATCGCCTCGAGCACGTTCGGGTAGTAGTGCGAGACGAAGTCGTGGACGACGCGGCCGTCGATGCTGATGGTGTCGTAGAAGCCCTCGTGGCCTTCGATGAACTCCTCGACGGCGACGGAGCGGCCCCGATCGACGCCGCACGTGACGAGGGCCTCGTCGAGCTCGCGAGCGTCGTCGCAGCGGTAGGTGCCGGAGGCGCCGGCGGCGTCGCGAGGCTTCACGACGAGCGGGAAGCCGACGTCCTTGGCGAAGGCGCGGATCTCGGCGACGTCGGAGCTGCCGATCGACTGCGCGCAAGGCACGCCCGCCTTGCGGAGCGCTTCCTTCATCGCCGGCTTGTCGCGACAGAGGAACGTGCTCTCGACGCTGTTTCCGGGGATGCCGCAGCGCTCGCGGACCTTGGCGGCGGCCATGACGTGCGCTTCGACGACCGCCTCGAGGCGCTGCGGATTCGAGCGGCTCTGGATGAAGCGGACGGCGTTCGTGAGCTGCGCCTCGTCGGTGACGTTGCCGATCTGCTCGTAGTGGGTGAGCCAGTGGCGAAGGTCGTCGTCGAGCGTGGACTTGTCCCGCTCGCCGATGCCGATGACACGCGCTCCTACGGAGGCGAGGGCGCGCACGAACTCGCGCTGGTTCGCCGGAAAACAAGGCTCGACGAAGATGACGTCCACTGGAAGGCGCGCAACCTAGCAGCGAAGTCGCCGTGATTCCATGGCAAGTGCGGCAGCTCTGGCAAGTGCAGCCGCCGAACCGTGGCGAGTGCTGCTATAGGGTGCGGCCGTGAACGTGCTCTTCGTCGCCTCCGAGGTGGCGCCGTTCGCCAAGACTGGGGGACTCGGCGACGTCGCAGCGGCTCTGCCGAGGGCGCTCGCTCGTCCGCGAGGCCAGAACGGCGCGCAGGAAACCGGCCACGACGTGCGCGTGGTCATGCCGATGTACGGCCGGATCAAGCATGTCGAGGACGCCGAGCTCGTCATCCGCGAGGTGGTCCTCGATCTCGGCGGGAACCGGATCGTGTTCTCGGTGCACGCCACGGTGCTGCCCGGGACGAAGGTGCCGGTCTATCTCGTCAACTGCCCGGGGCTCTACGGACGGCAGGGGATCTACACGAGCGATCACGACGAGCATCTCCGGTTCGCGGTTCTCTCGTGGGCGGCGCTCAGCATCTGCCAGCGGCTCGGGTTCCGGCCGGACATCGTGCATGCGAACGACTGGCAGACGGCGCTGTTGCCGCTGCTGCTCAAGACGATGTTCGCGTGGGACCGGCTCTTCGCGCAGACGAAGACGGTGCTCACCATCCACAACATCGGGCATCAGGGCTCGTTCGACGCGCGGGTGCTCTCGGACATCGGCCTCTCGCCGGCGGCGCATCACTTCCATCAGGACCAGCTGCGAGAGGGGCGGATCAACTTCCTGCTCACCGGCCTGCTCTACGCGAATGCCATCACGACGGTGAGCCCGAGCTACGCGCGCGAGGTGCAGCAGCCGGAGCACGGCGTGGGCCTCGATGCGTATCTTCGTGAGCGATCGAGCGTGCTGTTCGGGATCCTGAACGGCATCGACGAGGACGAGTGGAGCCCGGAGCGCGACGCGAAGATCCCGCATCGCTATTCGATCGAAGATCTCGCCGGCAAGGAGCTGAACAAGCAAGCGCTGCTCGCGAGCGCGAATCTGCCGTACGTGCGTGAGGTGCCGGTGATCGGCATCGTGTCGCGTCTGGCGTGGCAGAAGGGCTTCGATCTCTGCTTCGACGTGCTGCCGCGGCTGCTCTCGCGACGCGCGGTGCAGCTGGTGGTGCTGGGCACGGGCGAGCCGAAATACGAGCAGCTGTTCACGGCGCTGGCGAGGAGGTTCCCGCGTCAGGTCGCGTATCTCAGCGCGTTCAGCGAGCCGCTGGCGCATCAGATCGAGGCGGGCTCGGACATGTTCCTGATGCCGTCGCGCTACGAGCCGTGCGGCCTGAACCAGATGTACAGCCTGCGCTACGGCACGCCGCCGATCGTGCATCGCACGGGCGGCCTGGCCGATACGGTCTCGCCGTTCGACCGCTCGACGGGCCGAGGCAACGGCTTCGTGTTCGAGCACTTCGACGAAACGGGCCTGACCTTCGCGCTCACGCAGGCGCTGCGCGTGTGGGGCACCGGGACGGGGAGCGATCGCGCGACGTGGCAGAAGCTGCAAGCGAACGGGATGCGCGCGCACTTCGGGTGGGACGAGCGCGTGACCGCGTATGAGATGGTTTATCGGATGGTGCATCCGACGCGGGCGTAGGGGCGGG
>JAXDMI010000076.1:0-8531 GCA_034666145.1 Myxococcales bacterium
GCGACGCGCCACCGCGCCTGCGAGCAGCTCGAAGAGCACGCGGCCGAGCCCGTTGACGTCGGTGCGCGCATCGACGACGCCGCCTTCGATTTGCTCCGGGGCCATGAATGCGGGCGTTCCCGGTTGACGACCGGTCACGTCCTCGGCGAGCGCGGTCGCGATGCCGAAGTCAGTGAGCTTCACGACGCCCGACGACGAGAGCAGCACGTTGGCCGGCTTGAGATCGCGATGCACGATCCCCGCGGAGTGCGCGGCGGTGAGGCCGGCGCAGATCTGGCGGCCGATCTCCACCACCTCGTCGTGCGCGAGGCGCGCGCCCGACATCGCGCGGAGCGAGCTGCCGTCGACGTACTCCATCGTGATGAAGCAGACGTCGCCGTCGGTGCCGAGGTCGTAGACGCGGACCACGTTGGGATGCGTGATGCGCCGCGCGAGGCGCACCTCTTGCCCGAGCGCGGTGAGCGATGCCGCCGCGAGCGTCTTCACGGCGACCGTCTCATCGAGCCACAGATCGCGTGCACGATACACGGAACCCATGCCGCCGGTGCCGACGAGCCCAAGGAAGAGGTAACGCGTCGCGAGGCACATCGACGCCGCCGGGTCCGGCGGAAGTGACTCGACGGGCGAGGTCGCCTCGGTTTGCTCCTTCATCGACGTGCCCCGTCAGGGTGACGCAGGTGAGGCGCCATGACAACGCGGCAGGCAGCCGATATGCTCGCCGGTACCAGGGCGCGGAGAATCATTGCGCACGATCATCGTCGGCGACGTCCACGGTTGCAGGTCGGAGCTCGAAGGGCTCCTCGACCGCGTCGCCTTCGCGAGCGGTGACCAGCTCGTCTTCGTCGGCGATCTCGTGGCACGCGGGCCCGACTCGCTCGGCGTGCTCGACGTGGCCCGGCGGACCGGCGCCATCGTCGTGCGCGGCAATCACGAGCAGAAGCTCCTCGACTGGCGCGACGCGCGCAACGCCTGGATGCGCGGCGAGGCAGCCGCCAAGCCCCCCATCGGGCGCATGCACCGCGACATCGCGCGATCGCTCCGGCCCGTCGACTGGAAGCTGATCGAGACGGCGCCGCTCTTCGTGGACCTCCCCGAGCACGGCGCACGGGTCGTTCATGCCGGCCTCGTGCCCGGGCTGCCGATCGACGCGCAGAACCCGCAGACGCTCATGCGAATCCGCACGGTGCGTCTCTCGGCGAGAGAGATGGGCGGCAAGCGTGGCAAGGACGCGAACGTGCTGTGGGGCGCGATTTACGCCGGGCCTCCGCAGGTGGTCTTCGGCCACAACGCCGCTCCCGGCCTGCAGCTCCATCCGTGGGCGACCGGCCTCGATACCGGCTGCGTCTATGGCGGCAGGCTCACTGCGATGGTCCTCGCGAACGGCCAGAAGATCCCGCGCGGGATCGCCGCCCGGCGCGAGGTGCTCGTCTCGGAGCCTGCGGAGCGCGTGTGGTTCGCGCCAGCATCGCGGACCGCCGCCGGCAATGGCGGCCCAGGCAGGCCCGGCAGCAGCGACGCGGCCTAATTCGCCGCGCGTGATACGCTCGAGGTCGTGAAGCAGCGTCCGCGCTCGACGAGGATCGCCGGCATCGCCCGGTTCGCCGTGCTGTCGGCCGGCGGCATGGCGGTCGCCGCATGCGCCTCGCTCCTCGGCATCGACGATCGCGGCCTGATCGGCGAGAGCGGCGACGCGGCAGACGTCGAAGGATCGGTTGCCGAGGGATCCACCGGCGCGAACGACGGTCCGACGAGCGACGGCAGCGTCGACTCTCCCGTCAGCGACGGCGACGCGTCACCGGTCTGCGATCCGGGCCTCTGCGCAGCGGTACAGGGCTCGTGCGGCGCCGGAGGTGTCTGCACGATCGCCTGTACGAGCACGAGCTGTCCCATGGGAAGCATCGTTCGATGCCCAGCGGGCCACGACTGCCGGATCGACTGCGCGACTGGGGCTTGCGAGAAGGTCCGCTGCGTCGGCGGACGATCGTGCACCATCGACTGCAGCGCGAGTACGAGCTGTCACAACGGCGTCGCCTGCCAGGCGCAGGACCGCTGCGAGCTGATCTGCACCGGCACGACCGAGTCGTGCGGCGGCGGCGGAGCCTCGCTGCCGGTCGAATGCGAGGCGGGCGTCTGCCTCATCAACTGTGGCGGCCCGGGCTCGTGCGGCGGGGGCGTCGCGGTCTCGGCCACCTCGTATTGCGGCATCGACTGTACCGGCACGACGTCGTGCGCTGCGATGGGCAAGCCGCTCTCGTGCGGCCAGTCGCCGGACGCCTCGATTTATTGCGGTCCTGCGATGAACACCTGCCAGAAGGCCAAGCCCTCCTGCTTCGGCGCGTACTGCGAGATCGACTGCCTCAACGCGATGTCGTGCTTGCAGAACTACTGCTGCGAGGCCGGCACCTGCGTCGTGGACGCGGCCGCGCGCATGAACGCCTGCCCCTGACCGAGCGCGCTCCTTTGCGTACTCGCTCCGACACCGGATGGGCCGTTCCGGCCTGCCCGGCCAGCGCCATTCAGTTCACTTTCTCCACGTTTCCGGGCGGCGTACGATGTTGCTGACGTGCCTGAGATCTTCGACGAGCTGATCGAGCTGCCTCCCGAGGTCGCGGGCTCACCGATCGCTCCGGGCGAGGTCGTCCAGGGCAAATACCGCATCGGCGATGCGGTCGGGATCGGAGGCATGGCAGCGGTCGTGGCCGCCCATCACCTCGAGCTCGATCAACCCGTCGCGATCAAGTTTCTCCTTCCCGAGCATGCGGCGCGCCCTGATGCGGTTCGTCGCTTCCTCGGCGAGGCGCGAGCGGCGGCGCGGCTCAAGAGCGATCACGTCGCGCGCGTTCTCGACGTCGGAACGGCAGAAGCCAAGAACGGCGCCATCGTGCCCTTCATGGTCATGGAGCTCCTCCACGGGAGCGACCTCGATGGGATCCTCGAGCAGCGGGGTCGCCTGCCGGCTCCCGAAGCCGTCGAGTACATCCTCCAAGCGTGCGACGCGGTCGCCGAGGCGCATGCGCTCGGCATCATCCATCGCGACCTGAAGCCCGGGAATCTGTTCCTCACGACGCGCCGCGACGGAACCGGCGTCGTGAAGCTGCTCGACTTCGGCATCTCGAAGATCGCAGCGCGCGGTCACGGCAAGGACCGCGTCGCCGTCACCGCCGATCGCGAGATGATGGGCTCGCCCGGCTACATGTCCCCGGAGCAGATCCGCTCGGCGAAGGACGTCGATCTGCGCACCGACATCTGGGCGCTCGGAACGATCTTGCACGAGCTCATCACCGGTCGTGCGCCGTTCTCCGCCGAAAACGTCGCCGATACGCTCGTACGCGTTCTCCATTCGCCGCCCGATCCGATGGACGCGCTCGCGCCCGAGGTCCCGTCCGGCCTGGCCGAGATCGTCGCGCGATGTCTCCAGAAGCGCCCAGAGCATCGTTACGCGAACGTCGAGGAGCTCGTCGCAGCGCTCGCGCCCTATCGAAGCAGCGCTCGCTTGGTCGTCCCTCCGTTCGTGCCGCGTACGGTCGGGCCCGTCTACGACGCAGGCGTGTCCGTGCGAACGGTCCATACGCTGCCGCAGAGACGCTTGCTGCTGACCGCTTTGCTCGGCGTCGGCGCCGTCGGTCTCGTCTTGATCGCGGCGGTCGGCTTCGCGAAGCTGCGCGGCGCATCGGCTCGCGCCGCTTCCACGGGCACCGCGACGGTGGCTGCGCCGGTCAGCGCGGACGACCCGAGCGCGGGAGCGGCGACGAGCGCAGGGCCGCCGGCAGTCGCGGCTCCCGTCACGGCTGCAGTGACGACGGTCACCACGGCCACGGCGACAGCCACAGCGACGGCTACGGCCGCGGCCACGGCGAAGGCACCGCCCGCACCGGCGGCGGCGAAGCCGGTGACCGGGGCGAAGCCGCACGCCGTCAAGCCCGTGGACAGCGCGTCCAGCCAACGGCATCGTACGGACTGGTGATCGGAACGATGGGCACATCTGGTTCCCCTGCGCGCCGCGGGCGCTCGCTGTCACGTCGCAGCGCCGTCGTCGCCGTGGCCGTCGCGATCGCGCTCGGAGCAGCGCCTCGCGCGGCGCGCGCCGACGACACCGGTACCGTCGCTGCCGCCACCGTCCTCTTCGACGAAGGCGTGAAGCTGATGGACGCCGGCCGTCATGCCGAAGCGTGCACGAAGCTCGCGCGCAGCCAGGTGCTCGCGCCGAGCGGCGGTACGTTGCTCGTTCTCGCGGAGTGCTACGAGAAGACAGGGCGAACGGCGAGCGCGTGGGTGGCGTATCGCGAAGCTGCCGCACGCGCGGCCAGCGCGGGAAAACGTGACGCCGAGGCCTCCGCGCTCGAACGCGCGACCGCTCTTTACTCGAAGCTCGCGCGCCTGACGATCACCGTCCAGGCCTCCGCGCAATCGGACGGCCTCGAGGTCCGACGCGACGGCACGGTCGTCAGCGTCGCCGAGCTCGGCGTTCCGGTGCCGGCGGACCCGGGCGCCCATGACGTCGAGGCGTCCGCACCGCACATGAAGCCGTTCAAGAAGACGGTGTCGATCCGCGCCGGCGAGACCCTGGACTTCGCCATCCCCGCGCTTGCACCGGAGACGGTCGACAGTGCGCCCGTGACCGGTGGGGTCGCGCCGGTACGGACCGAGCCGCGGGCGGAGCAAGCGTCTTCGAACGGAGGCACCCAGCGTGTCCTCGGTCTCACGATCGCGGGCGCGGGCGTCGCGTCGCTGGTCGCCGGCGGCATCTTCGGGGTGCTCGCCAAATCCAAGAACGACGAGGCGCTCCAGTCCGAGAACTGCCCCACGGCCACGCGCTGCACGGCGAACGGTCTCGCGCTCACGGACGACGCGCGCTCGCGCGCACTGGTATCGACGGTGCTCGTCGCGATTGGTGGGGCGGCGTTGGTCGGTGGAGGCCTCCTCTACTTCACGGCCCCGCGCGGCGCCGGAGCCGCCGTATCGAGCGGCAAGGCGGTACATCGACCGACGATTCGCATCCTGCCGACGTGGTCGGCGAGCGGCGTCGGCGGCGCGGCGGACGTGCGCTGGTGAGACGCCTGAATCGCTCGACCTGAGGGTATCGGTGACGGTAGTGTCGGGCGCGATGACGACAGCTCGCCCCCTCTCGATCGGTGTGTCGTCCCGCGCGGCGGCGTGGATCTCGCTGGTCGCGTGCGTGCACATGATCCTCCTGGCGACGCCCGCCTTCGCGCAGTCGAAGGGGCAGGCGCAGGCGCCGCAAGACGCGCCGATGATCGGCCCGCAGAAGGCGCAATCGGCGAAGTCCGGCAAGCCCGCGCAGCCGGTCGATCTGATCCAGAAGGGCCAAGCGCAGTTCGAAGAGCAGCAGTACGAGGAGTCGATCCAGACGCTCTCCGCGGCGCTGCTCCGCCCCAGCAACACGCAGACACAGAAGGTCGAGATCTATCGCCTCCTCGCGCTCAACTACATCACGCTCGGTCGCAAGGACGAGGCGGAGAACGCGGTGCGCGGCCTCCTCGTGCAGCAGCCGGACTACGAGATCCCCGCCAAGGAGTCGCCGCGCTTCCGCGATTTCTTCGCGCAGGCGCGCGCGAAGTGGGAGGCCGAGGGTCGTCCCGGCATCGCGAAGGAGGAGCCTTCGCAGAAGCCCGTCGTCCTCAGGCACGGCTCGCCGTCGCAGGTCGATCCCGGCAGCAACGTCGAGCTGCGTGCGCGCCTCGAGGATCCCGACGGTCGCGTCGGCAGCGTGAAGCTCTATTACCGCTCCGGCAGCAAGGGCGACTTCGCCGACGCGCTGGCGACGGTCGAAGCAGGCGCCGTGCGCGCCACCATCCCGGGCGCCGCGATCAAGCCGCCGGTCGTCGACTACTACTTCGAGGTCCTCGACGGCGCTGGCGCGGTCATCGCGAGCCGCGGCGATGCGAGCTCACCGCTCCGCATCGTGGTTCCCGACGGGTCGTCGAAGGGCTGGGTCCTGCCCGTCGCCATCGGCGGCAGCGTGCTCGGCGCTGCGGCCATCGTCGGCGTCCTCGCGCTGGCCGGCGTGTTCAAGTCCTCGTCGAGCAGCACCCCCGGCGGAAATCCTACCGGCAAGCCGATGTCGACCGTCAGCGTGAGCATCGGCGAATCATCGCGATGACCATGAGCATCGGTGAGCCCAGGTATCCGTTCGTGCACGTCGACGTCGCGCCGGACGACGTCGACGAGATCAGCGGGCTGCTCTTCGAGCTCGGCGCGGAGGGCGTCGAGGAGCGCGACGAGACGACGCTCGCGAAGAACGCAACGAGCGGGAAGGTCACGCTGGTCGGTGCCTTCTCGACCCGCGAGGACGCCGACCAGGCGATCCTCGAGCTCGATGCCGCGCTCGACCCTCGCTACGAAGAGGTGGTCGGCGACGGATGGCGCGACGCGTGGAAGGAGCACTACAAGCCCTACGCCATCGCCGAGGGCCTCGTGGTGCGACCGCCGTGGGAGGCCTACGAGGCGAAGCCCGGCGAGAAGGTCCTCGAGCTCGAGCCGGGTCGCGCGTTCGGCACCGGCCTCCACGAGACCACCCGGCTCGTCGTGCAGGCCATCAAGAAGTACGCGAGCGAAGCGAACGGCAGGCTCGTGATCGACGTCGGCTGTGGCAGCGGCATCCTCGCGCTCGCGGCTGTCGCGCTCGGCGCAGAGCGCGCCATCGCCATCGACAACGATCCCGAGGCGATCGACGTCACCAGGGAAAATGCGGCACGGAACGGCCTCGCCGAGCGCATCGAGGCGAGCACCACCGACGTCGCCGCCCTCGATGCGACCGCGCCGCTCGTCCTCGCCAACATCGAGGCGCACGTGCTGATCCCGATGGCGCCCGAGCTCATGAAGCGCGTCGCGCCCGGTGGCCTCCTCTTCCTCTCCGGCGTGCTCGTCCCGCAGACGCAGTCGGTGCAAGCGGCGTATGTCGAGCACATGGACGTCCTCGAGACGCCGGTCCTCGGCGAATGGACGTTGATCGCGCTCCGCAAGAAGCAATGAGCGCGTTGTCGAGCGCGGCGAGCACGAGACGATGAGCGTCCGCTCCCCCATCGCCGCGCTCGCTGCCGGTCCGCGCACACTCTCCGGCGAGGCGTCGCATCATCTCTGCCGCGTGCTGCGCCTCCGCGACGGCGATCGCTTCGTGGCGTTCGACCCCACGCAGCGCATCGAGGCCGACGCCGTCATCATCGAAGCCTCGGGCTCCGCAGTGCGCGTCGAGATCGGCGCGACACGTCCCGCGGACGTGGTCGCCTTGGTGCCGCTCGTCCTCGTCTACGGACTCGCGAAGGGCGACAAGGTCGACGCCGTGGTACGCGATGCCACCGAGCTCGGCGCGACACGCATCGTCATTGCCCGCACCGCACGCGCCGTCGCGAAGGTCGACGGAGATCGCGCGAGCACCAAGGTCGATCGCTGGCGGCGCATCTCCGAGCAAGCAGCTCGCCAGTGCGGACGCGCCGATCCTCCCGTCATCGACGGCGTCCTCGACTGGCAAGCCGCGCTCGACGTTGCCGCGGCCGACGCCGACGCACGCTTCTGTCTATGGGAGAACGCCACCGCTCCGCTCGGGCCTGAGCTCGCCGGCGTCATCGCAAGCCGCGGGTCGCTCGCGTTCGCCGTCGGCCCCGAGGGCGGCCTGACCGAGGCCGAGGTCGAAGCGGCGCGCGTAACCGGCTTCGCGCCTGTTTCCCTCGGCCGTTTCATCCTTCGGACCGAAACGGTCGCAGCGGCGGTGCTGGGCGCCGTCCGCATCATGACGGTTCCATGACCTACGCATGAGCGACGTGACCGAAGCGTGGCGAGCCTACCGAGCGGACGACCCCTAGAGTCACCCTCGACATGGTCATCATCGCCTTCTTCATCGGGCACTGGGTGTCGTCGATCTTCTCCCAGACCTTCTTCCTGCACCGCTACGGCGCGCACAAGCAGTTCTCGATGAGCAAGGGCTGGGAGCGCTTCTTCCACCTCCTCGCCTACGTCTCGATGGGCGCCAGCTTCCTCTCGGCGCGCGGCTACGCGATCCTGCATCGCATGCATCATGCATACAGTGACACGCCGAAGGATCCGCACTCACCGGAGAACTTCAGCAACGTCTACTCGATGATGTGGGCGACCAAGCAGCGCTACGACGCGTTCGCCTATCGCCGCGAGCAGCCCGAGCCCCGCTTCGAGAAGGACGTGCCGGACTGGCCGCTCCTCGATCGCCTGAGCCAGAACTGGGTCGCGCGCATCACGTGGCTCGCGGCGTACACGGGCTTCTACTTCGTGTTCGCGAACCACTGGTACCTCTGGCTGCTGCTGCCCGCGCACTTCGTGATGGGCCCCATCCACGGCGCCATCGTCAACTGGTGCGGCCATCGCTACGGCTACCGCAACTTCGAGAACGCCGACGTCTCGCGCAACACGCTCTGGTTCGACTTCGTCACGATGGGCGAGCTGTTCCAGAACAACCACCACAAGTACGCGATGCGCTCGAACTTCGCGGTGCGCTGGTTCGAGCTCGACCCGACCTACCAGGTGATGAAGGTCCTGAACGC
>JAXDMI010000077.1:0-10068 GCA_034666145.1 Myxococcales bacterium
CGAGCGCGAGGCGCTCAAGATCAAGGCCGACGCCGACGCGACCACCACGATGGTCAAGCTCGTGAAGGCAGCAGAGGCGAACGAAGAGGCGGCGAAGCATGCTGCTCGTCAGAAGACGATCACCGCCGATGCCGAGCTCGACACCGCCGACAAGCTGGCGCGCGCGAAGATCCGGCTCGCGGAGGGCGCACAGGCCGAGTCCGCCGCGGAGGGCCTCGCGAAGGCTCGCGTGAAGGAAGCGGACGCGGTCGCGACCGAGAAGCTCGGTCTCGTCGAGGCGCGCGTGTCGCTCGAGAAGATGCGCGCGGAGGCGGCAGGCGAAGAGCAGAAGGGCCTCGCCGGCGTGAAGGTGCGTGACGCAGACAACGCCGTCATCACGGCACGCGGCGTCGCGGAGGCGAGCAACGTGCGCGAGAAGCTGCTCGCCGAGGCCGCCGGCATCGCCGAGAAGGCGATATCGATGAAGGCGCTCGACGAAGCGAGCCGCGACCACGAGGAGTTCCGGCTCAAGCTCGACAAGGAGAAGATCATCGAGCTCGAGACCATCCATGCGAAGCGCGACATGGCGGCAGCGTCGGCGCAAATCCTGGCGCAGGCGTTCACGAACGCGAAGTTCAACATCGTCGGCGGCGACGGCGCCTTCTTCGATCGCTTCGTGAAGGCGGTCAGTATCGGTCAATCGATCGACGGCGTGATGGACTCGAGCGAGAACGTGCGCGGCCTCGTGCAATCGGCGATGCGCCCGGACGACGAAGCCGTCCTAGGCCTGGTCGAAAAGCTCCTGGTCAACGACCCTGCCGCGCAAGCGCGCCTCGCCACCTTCCGTGGCACCCAAGGCACCGGCGAATAGCCTCACCCCCGGCCCCTCTCCCGGAGCGGGAGAGGGGAGGAGAGAGCGGGAGGAGAGATCATGACGCAGTCGATCGAGCAGCCGAAGGGGCCGCCCGGACCTCCGGGTGGATTGCCGCCCGCCGGTGGTGCGCCACCCGCGCCCAAGGACGGCAACGGCAACGGCAACGGGAACGGCGGCGCCACCATGGAGGGCGGCAGCTACGACGTCATTCGCAAGCGGCTCCTCGAGCAGGCCGCCGAGCTCGCCAGCAAGGCCGAGGCCCTCAACACGCGTCGCAAGAAGGTCTTCGGCGGCGCGGAGCTCGCGCTCGTCGCCAACGAGCGCATCCGCACCGAGAACAACTGCATCGCGCGCGATCTCGTGAGCGTCGACGGTCACATGCTCTTCGGCTTCCAGGTCTTCATGGGCCTGAAGACCGAGACCGGCGTCGGCGATGTATTTGCATTCTACAACTTCGACCGGAAGAACCCCGCCGGCGACGAGTGGGATCTCTCGCAGGTCCCGTTCGAGGGCCCGGGCGCATTCCTGGCTGACGAAGGCTTCGTCAAAGAGCTGCGCGACACGTTCAAGTACTACTCGAAGGACGCGCGCCTCCTCCGCTTGAAGCGGACCGACACGCGCCTGCTCGCCGCCGTGCAGATCGGCGCCACCGTTCGCGACGCGAAGGTCTTCCGCTGGGCCATCGATGCCGCCGGCCGCCTCACGTACATGGACGCGCGCGGCGACGAAGAGATCCAGCCGCCCAAGCAGCACGACTTCACATGGACGCAGACGCGTCGCGAAGATCAGGTGAGCGGCGGTCCGCACCCGCACATCAACATCCTCGACACGGTGTTCGTCGAGACCATCGGCGGCGACCTCACGATCAAGATCGAGAACAACACCAAGGACGGGAAGGGCATCTACCGCGAGCCCGTCGACGACGGCAACCAGACGCTCGACGACGCCGACGTGTCCTGGGCGAAGGTCGGTCATCTCATCCTCCTGCGCGTGAAGCCGTTCCGCGAGGACAAGTACCGCTACCTCGTGTTCGATTCGCGCTCGAAGCGCGTCGTGCGCATCGATGCCATCGGCCTCGCGTGCCACGAGCTCCCCGAGGATCACGGCATCGTCTTCCCCGGCGGCTATTACCTCCAGAGCGGCGACTTCAAGCTGTTCGACGAAGGCGCCGGCACGCACGCCGAGAAATCGAGCGACGACCTCGAGTTCGAGCGCGTCATCAAGTCGCCGAACGGCGAAGACGTCCTCTACGTCTACCACCGGCGCGACGAGGGCGAGTACCTGCTGCTCCCCTACAACTTGATCCGCAAGGAGATCACGAGCCCGCTCCGCGCGCACGGATACAGCCTTTTTTCCGATGGAACGATGGCCCTCTTCCGCGCGGTGCCCGAGCCGACGCGCGTTCACCCCCTCCAGATCTGGCGCACGCCGTTCAGCACCGTCGAGCACGCCGCCGCTGCGCCGCGTGACGCGAGCTACCTCGGCAAGGTCGGCAACGCCGATCTCGTGCGCGGCATCTCCGACGCGCTGAGCCTCCGCCGGCTCGCCACGAACGAGCGACCCACCCGCACGACGTACGAGGACCTCGTCGCTGCGCTGGGTCGCACCGTCGACGCGCACTACTGGCTCGGCCACGCCGAGACGGGCGACATCCTCTCCACCGTCGCCGCGATGAAGAAGACGGCCGGGCTCGTCCTCGACGAGTTCGACAAGGTCGAGGCCATCGAGAAGCGCGCCAACGAGGCGCTCGAGAAGGCGACGGCCGCGCAGAAGGAGCTGCTCCTCCGCGTTCGCCCCGACGACCTCCTCGTCGTCGCCGACTTCTTGCGTGCGCTCACCACGCTCCGTCATCAGCGCGGGCAGCTCATCACGCTGAAGGAGCTGCGCGGCGTCGACGTCCATGCCGTCGCCAAGCTCGAAGCCGAGGTAGCGGCGCAGTTCGAGGAGATCTCGAAGGCATGTGTCGCGTTCTTCCTGAAGGAGGACGCGTTCAAGGGCCTCGTCGATCGCCTCGATGCCGTCGTCGTGGCGGTGGAGAAGATCGAGAAGGCCTCCGACTTGGCGCCCTTTCAAGAGGAGCTCGACGTCGTGCAGCAGGGGCTCACGCTCCTCGCCGAGGTGGTGGGCGGTCTCAAGATCGACGACGCCACGGCGCGCACGCGCATCCTCGAGGGCGTCTCTACGGCCTTTTCGCAGCAGAATCGCGCGCGCGCGGTCTGGCAGGGTCGCAAGAAAGAGCTCTCGGTCCGCGAGGGCAAGGCCGAGTTCGGCGCGCAGTTCCGGCTCTTCGGTCAAGAGGTGACGGGCGCCATCGCGCTCTGTGACACGCCCGAGGCCTGCGACGAGCAGATGTCGAAGCTGCTCCTCTCGCTCGAGGAGCTCGAAGGCAAGTTCGGCGAATTCGACGAGTTCACCGGCGACCTCGCGCAGAAGCGCGAGGAGGTGAACGACGCCATCGGCGCCAAGCGCCAGCAGCTCCTCGACGAGCGGCATCGTCGCGCGCAGAACCTGATGAACGCCGCCGAGCGCATCGTCTCGGGCGTCGTGCGCCGCGCCAAGACGTTCTCCAACGTCGACGAGCTCAACGCGTACTTCGCGTCCGACTCGATGGTCCTGAAGCTCGGTGACCTCGGCGCGCAGCTCCACGACCTCGGCGACACCGTGCGCTCCGACGAGGTCCAGTCGAAGCTGAAGTCGGCGAGGCAGGACGCGCTGCGTGCTCTACGCGACAAGACCGAGCTGTTCGACGGCGGCGACAACGTCATCAAGCTGGGGCAGCATCGCTTCAGCGTTCAGACGCAGCCGCTCGAGCTGGTCCTGGTCCCGAAGAGCGACCAGATGACGCTCCACCTCACCGGCACCGACTACTTCGAGCCGATCGTCGACGAGGCGCTCGCAGGCGCGCGCGATCTCTGGGAGCTCACGCTCGTCTCCGAATCTCCCGCCGTGTACCGCGGCGAATTCCTTGCAGCATGCATGCTGTTCGACGCGGAAGACGGGAAAAACGGCCTTTCCATCGAAGCGTTGACCGAGGCTGCGCGTGACGGCGCTGCCAAGGACAACAGCAAGCTCGTCGAGATGGTCCGCGCCTACGCGCAGGATCGGCTCGACGAAGGCTACGAGCGCGGCATCCACGACACCGACAGCGCGAAGATCCTCGAGAAGCTCGTCGCGCTCCGCGCGTCGGCGGGTCTGCTCCGCTTCGCCCCGGATGCGCGCGCGCTCGGCGCGCTCTACTGGGCTGCCCTGGATACGGAAGGTCGCAAGGTCCTCCATGCGCGGGGCCGCAGCTTGGGACGCCTTCGCGCCGAGACCGCGCAGGCCGGCGCGCAGGCGGCGCTCGCCAAAGAGCTCGAGGCACCGATTGCCGCGCGCGCGAAGGAGCTCGGTCTCGCCGCCGGACGCGGCGATCTCGCGGCCGCCTCGCGCTACCTCGTCGAGGAGCTCTCCGCGGAGAAGGTCCGCTTCGTCGCGAGCTCGTCGGCCGACGCGCTCTGTCGCGGCCTCACCACCTTCCTCGACGAGAACGGCAGCCGTCGCGCGTTCGAGGACGAGCTGAAGGCCCTCGAGAACCACGTCCCCGCGAAGCTGAGCGTCGCGCTCGCGTACGTCGACGCGTTCGTCGGCACCAAAAAGATCGAGCACGCGCGGCCGTTCGTGCGCGAGGCAGCAGTGATGCTCGTCACCGACCGCGGCGTCGAGCGAGAGCCGAGCGCCGCCACCGTCGAGACCACCGTCGAGGGGCTCCTCGGATCGCATCCGCGCATCCAGAACCGCAGCATGCGGCTCGCCATCGACGAGCTGCTCGGTCGCCTCGTGCCCTTCGTGAACGAGCACGCCGTTCGCTTCCGCGCGTTCCGCCAGCTCAAGGCGCAGATCGTGGACCGCGAGCGGCGCCGCCTGCGCATGAACGAGTTCACGCCGCGCGTGCTGACGTCGTTCGTGCGCAACCAGCTCATCGACAAGGTCTACCTGCCGTTGGTGGGCGCAAACCTCGCCAAGCAGATCGGCTCGGTCGGCGAGAAGAAGCGCACCGACCTGATGGGCATGCTGCTCCTCGTGTCGCCGCCCGGCTACGGCAAGACCACCCTCATGGAGTACGTCGCGAGCAAGCTCGGGCTCGTCTTCATGAAGGTCAACGGCCCCGCCATCGGCCACGAGGTCACGTCGCTCGATCCCGCGGACGCGAAGACGGCGACCGCGCGCCAGGAGGTCGAGAAGATCAACCTCGCCTTCGAGATGGGCAACAACGTGATGCTCTATCTCGACGACATCCAGCACACGAGCTCGGAGCTCCTCCAGAAGTTCATCTCGCTGTGTGACGGCCAGCGCAGAATCGAGGGCGTGTGGAAGGGCCAGTCGCGCACGTACGACCTCCGCGGCAAGAAGTTCTGCATCGTCATGGCCGGCAATCCGTACACGGAGACGGGCACGCGCTTCCAGATCCCGGACATGCTCGCGAACCGCGCCGACACGTACAACCTCGGTGACATCCTGGGCGGCGCCGAAGATCTCTTCGCGTCGAGCTATCTCGAGAACGCGCTCACTTCGAACAGCGTGCTCGCGCCGCTCGCCACGCGTGATCCCTCGGACGTGCAGAAGCTCGTGAAGCTGGCGCGCGGCGAGGACATCCCGCTCACCGAGATTCAGCACGGCTACTCCGCGGCGGAGGTCGAGGAGATCACGTCGGTCCTCAAGCGCATGATGGCGTGCCAGGAGGTGCTGCTCGAGGTGAACAAGCAGTACATCGCCTCGGCGTCGCAAGAAGATGCATACCGCACGGAACCGGGCTTCAAGCTGCAGGGCAGCTACCGGAACATGAACAAGCTCGCCGAGAAGATCGTCTCGGCGATGAACGACGAGGAGCTCCAGCAGCTCGTCGACGATCACTACGCGAGCGAATCGCAGACGCTCACCACGGGCGCGGAGCAGAACCTCCTCAAGCTCGCGGAGCTGCGCGGTCGGATGAGCGCGGAGCAGACGGCGCGCTGGAAAGAGATCAAGGAGTCGTTCGTCCGCACGCGTCGCGCGGGCGGCAAGGGCGACGACCCCGTCGCGCGCGTCACGGGCGCGCTGGGCGGCGTCGACGAGGCACTGCAACGGATCCATGCGGCGATCGGCGCGGCGGCAGAGGCCAACGCGGCGAGCGCCGCGACAGCGGCACGAACGGCGGCAGCGGCGGCGCTGAAGACCAAGAGCGGCGGCGACGAATCGCTCGGTCCGTATCTCGCGAAGCTCGACGAGGCGATGCGCACGCTCGGCAAGCCTTCGAAGGTGGAGCTGCGCGTCGACGACGGAACGTCGGCAGCGGCGGTATCGGTGGTCAACGTGGTCCGCGAGCACGCGAAGGCGATCGAGCGTGTGATCGCGAATCTCGCGGACCTCGTGAGGAGCGGCAACGCGGGCGGCGCATCGAGCGGCCCCTCTGGAGCCGCGCCACAAGCAGCTCCGTCGGCGCAGATCGAGGAGCTCATCGCGGTGGTGCAGCGCCTCGAGCATCGCCTCTCCACGATCGGCGGCGGGTCGGTGCCGCGCTTCGACGTCGCGCTCGGCGCGTCGAGCCCGAGCAATTTCTATCGCGGCATGGACGGCGACGACGTGGTCATGCACGGCGGAGTGTTCGTCGCGACGTATGCGAAGCTCCCGCCGATCGGCGCCGCGGTAGTCCTCACCATCGAGCTGCCCGGTGGCAATCGCTTCGAGGTCGCCGCCACGGTGGCCTGGACGCAAGACGAGCTCGGCGACGACAGCCCCGCCGGCTTCGGCGCGCGCCTGGCCTCCGCGCCCGAGGACGCGCGCGCGATGATCGCGCAGTTCGTGAGGCATCGAGAGCCGCTGATCAGGGAATGAAGTCTCTCAGGCGCCGCCGCCGGAGAACCTAGAGCGACGAGGGCTGCTTCTTCTCTACGAAGCGAACATGCCCGCGGATCACGCGGTATTTTGCGGCCTCTGGGGCCACGGCGCTGCTCGCGACGCCGCGCGCATCGGCATCGGACGGCAGCACGTCACCGGCCGCGACGAACATCACGATGTCGTAAGGCTCGTTCGTCGTCGGAAAGAGGAGGCGCGTCATGCCCGTGATGCGCACCGCGCCGTCGTCCGAAACCTGGAGCGGAACCAGCCACGGCTTCACGTCGGCGGCGTTCGAGCTCCCCGATCGAACGAGGTACGCGCGCGCGTGAACGTCCTTCACCGGCGCCGTCGGCCGCGCCATCAGCTCGAGCTCGCCGTCGGGATCGAGTGCGAAGTCGGTCTCGGTCACCTTCGCCGACGCGGGGTCGCGATTGTCGTTCACCGACACGAGCGTCATCGTGTAGGCGGGAGGCGCGACGATCGCGGACGACCCGCGCGGGACGACGAACAGACGCACCGCTAGCGCCGCCAAGAGCAGCGCGGCCAGGGTCGGAATGATCCAGCGCCGCGAGGAGCGCGCCACGGCGGGCTTCGATGATCGCGGCGCCGCGAGGTCGTGGGTCAGCGAATCGCGCACGCGCTCCAGCAAGCGCGCCGCGATCCGCTCCTCCGCGGCGGCACCGAGCGCGGGGACGGCTGCGGCACCGGCGCGATCGACCCCGTCCGCGCGTTGCTCACGCGCACGCGCACCAAGCTGCAGGAGGATCGCGAAGTCGTCGTCCGTGATCGCACTCGGCTGCGTGTCCAGCGTGACGGCCTTCGCGAGACGGCGGCGCCACGCATCGATGGCGTCCGCGCTCATGCCGAGCTCGGCTGACACCTTCGCCACCGATTGCTCGTCGACGTACAGACGCGTGAAGAGATCGAGGCCCTTTGCCGACAGATCCGCACGCAGCCGATCGAGGAGTGCATCGATGGACGACGCGACCTCGGGCGTGGTGAGGATGTCGATGTCATCGGTCCACGGCCTTCGCTTGCCGCCGCGGAAGATGCTGTAGATCTCGTGATCCGCGACGAGCGCCACGAACGCACCGAGCGGTGCATGCTGCGGTTTCCACGCGCGCAACGCCCGCCCGCCGTTGTCGAACAGCGCGAGAAACACCTCCTGCGCGAGGTGCTCGACCTCTTCCTGTGTGGCTGCTGGACCGCTGCGCCGCAGCAGCGCGTCCGCGATGCGACCGTAGACGACTGGGCTCACGTTCCTCACGAACGCGTGAACCCCATCGGGCTCGCGGACGATCGCGCGCTTCACCAGCTCTGCGTTCGGGTCCACGCGGGCGTCGTAGCACACCTCACGAAGACGACGCTTTTGCGAGCGACAGTCGCCTTAACGCACATCGTCAGGCGCCGGCTGTTCGCGATTCGGTTGCCACTCCGGCGTCTCGCCGAAGTCGGGCCGACCGACGAGCAGCTCGTGCGGCCCGTACTTCGACTTGTAGACGAGCGACGCACAGCCGAGGACGCGATAGCCGAGATACACCCAAGGCAGCTCTTTCTCGCGTGCTTCGGCGACGAGCGTGACGACGTTGGCGACGCCGAGCGACGGCGGCGCGCGCTCGGGATCCCAGAAGAAGTAGACGGCGCTCAGCGAGCTCGGAGTCTCGTCGAAGATGCCGAGGCCGACGAGCCGATCGCCGTCGTCGGGATCGCGGAACGCCACCTCGCGCACCGCGGGATGCGGGAATGCGAAGTCCGTCGCGTAGCGATCGGGATCGAGCTCGCTCGGATCCCAGCCGCGCGTCGCTTCGCGCTGCGCATGCCAGCGGTGATAGAGCGCGATGCGCTCGTCGTCGACGGTGGGAATGCTCACCACGCGACGGAGGCGCGCGGCGTTCTTCGCGGCGCGGCGCTGGCTCTTGCTCGGCGCGAATCGCGCGACGTCGATGCGGAGCGTGATGCACTCACCGCAGGTCGCGCACGCGGGCCGGAAATAGACCGGACCGAAGCGACGCCAGCCGCGCGAGAGAAGCGCCTCGAGCTCGTGCACCGTGACGTCGTCCATCACGCGGATCTCGAGCTGCGCGTCGCGATCGCCCAAGTACGAGCACGGACGCGGCGGCTCGACGAGGTGGTGGAGCACTCTGGCCACGATTCCGTCGTCGCTCATCCGAAGCCGCATGGCAAGCAGCTGAGGCGGCCTCCGAAGCTCCGCCTGCCCCCCCCGCGCTCTTTTTTCGCTGCGGTGGCTCTCCTCTTGCTTCGAAAGGGGAGGGCACTCTTGCCCGAGGAGGTCGTCATGTTGCAGATCCGTACTATCGCGATGTTTGCTGCGCTCGCGTTCGCGGGCTGCACCCAGAATGACACCGAGATTACTCAGCGCGTGCAGGATCGCCTCGCCCAAGAAGGGCTGCCCAGCCAGATCAAGGTCGAGACGACCCGTCGCGTGGTGAAGCTCGAGGGCGTGGTCGCGGACCGTGCCGAGCTCAACCGCGCCGAGATGGCGGCGCGCAACACGGCGGGCATCATGGGCGTCGACAACCGGCTCGTCGTTCAGAGCCCGGTCAACGTGACGGGCGGCGCCGTCGAACGACAAGGCAACGCTCCGCCCCCGCCGTCACCGGCCGGTCCGCGCAGCCCATCGACATCCAATACCGCCGGCGCCCCGTAGGCGTCGCGAGCGATCGCTTCGATCCGCGCCGGTCTCAGCGTCCCAGGTGGATGCGGAGCCGGCGCTTTTCGCTCGCGACGCGCAGCTTCTTCAGCGCATCGCGTTCGAGCTGTCGTGCGCGCTCGCGTGAGAGCGACATACGCGCGCCGATCTCCTCGAGCGTGCGTTGTGCGCCGCCGTTGAGCCCGAAGCGCAGGCGGATGATCTCCGCTTCGCGTTCGGGAAGCTCGGAGAGGAGCGCCTTGGTGTCGACGCGTAGCTGGTTCTCCGCGACGAGGTCGTCGGCGGCGGGCGCGGAGTGGTCCACCACGAAGTCGCCGAGCTCGGCGCCTTCGCCGTTGCCCGCGCCGATGGGAGTCTCGAGGCTCACCGGCTGCGCGACGACGTCGAGCGCGCGGCGTACCTGTTCGACCGGGAGACCGGTACGCGTGGCGAGGTCTTCGATGGTCGGCAGCTGACCGGTCTCGCGCTGCAGGCGGTCCTGCGCGCGTCGCACCCGCTGCACGGCGCCGGTGAGATGCACGGGGAGGCGGATCATCTTGCTCTGGTCGGCGAGGGCGCGACCGAGCGCATGACGAATCCACCACGCCGCGTACGTGCTGAAGCGCAGCCCGCGACGGTGATCGAACTTGTCGACGGCGCGCAGCAACCCGAGGTTGCCCTCCTGGATGAGATCCACGAGCGGCATCCCGCG
>JAXDMI010000078.1:0-8625 GCA_034666145.1 Myxococcales bacterium
ACGGGGCTCACCCTTCGCAAAGAGCTCGGCGCCGCGGGCATCGGCGTGCTCGCATCGGCGACGCTCGCCGGCGCAAAGACGACGTCGTCCACGTCGGACGCCGGGTTCTTCTCGGCGATGCTCGTCACGCCTGCGCTGGGGCTCTCGTGGCAACCGCATGCGAGCGCGCCTGCGATCGAGCCTTTGTTCGAGCTCATCGGCGGTGCAACGATCGTCGCGGCCGGCACCTCACCTGTCCACGGCGTGACGGCGATCTTCTCTGCTGGGCTCGTGTGGCCTGAACCGCGGTGACCTCGCTTCGCTCGGTCAGACGCTGTGCTTCTTCAGCAGCCGATACAGATACGTGCGCTCGAGGCCCGCTTCGCGGCTCGCGGCGCCGCTCGAGCGGTTCGTGCGTTTCATCAGGCGCCGGAGATACTCGCGTTCGCCGAGCTCGATCCAGCGTTCGCGGAATTCCTTGAAGCCGGTTTCGAACCACGGCTCCAGGCCCGCGGGCAGACGCGGGGCATCGCCCGACGTGCCGGCCAGCGCTGCCGCTTGGTCGGTGTCCAGCGTCGGCGCTTCCATCGTGGCGCCCAGGTCGTGCTCGAACGTCGGGATGACGTCGTCGAACGGCTCGGCCGGCTCCGGGAAGTCGCGCGATTCGCCGCCACTGCCTCGCAGACGCTCCGCATAGTGCGAGAGCTCGCGGACGTTGCCCGTCCACGGCACCCGCGCGAGCTCCGCGAGCAACGCCGGCGTCGCCAGCGCCGATTGATCGCCAAGGAAGTGCGCGAGCAGCACCGGCAGATCGACGAGGCGATCGCGCAGCGGCGGCACGTTGACCGTCGCGCCCGCCGCGAGCCGGAAATACAGGCCTTCGCGGAACGCTCCCTGGTTCACGAGCGGCCGCAGGTCCTGCGTCGTGGTCGCCACCACGCGGAACGCCTTCGCATCGAGCGGCGGGATGAGCTCGCGCTGGATCGAGATGGGGAGCTCCGCGGGCTCGTCGAGCAACAGCGTGCCGCCCTCCGCGCTCCGCAGCGCCTCTTCGATGATCTCTGCGGCCTCCACCGGCCCCGGCAGCGCGCTGCAATCGAGCACCACGAAGGGCGAGCCCGCTCGCGCAGAAGCATCGTGCATCGCGCGTGCGAGCACCTGCTTCCCCGTCCCGCTCTCGCCCACGAACAGCACCGCGGCTTCGCCCTTCGCGAGCTCGGCGACGAGCGCGAACACCTCGCGCATCGATGTCGACGACGCCACGAGCCCGCGGAAGCTCGGCTCTTGCCACAGCACCTCGGGCGGCGCCGGGGCATCATAAGACACCGTTATTTCCGTGGTCCCGAAGCGAATCGACGCGCCCGCCGGCACGCGCGCGTCGACCACCTTCACGCCTGCGACGAACGTTCCGTTGCGACTCCCGAGGTCGCGGACCCAGAGGCCGTCTTCGCGCGGCGCGATCTCGGCATGGACGCGCGACACGGCGCGATCCATGAGCACCATTTCGCACCACGGGGCCGACCCCACGGTGCGCACGTCACGCAGATCGAGAGAGTGCGAGCCCGCTCCGTCCGTCCAAGTGAGACGCGGACGACTTCGTAAGGAAGCAGGCTCGGGCTCGGTCACTTCACTCCAGCGTCCTTCGGCGGAACGAGGAAGAGCACGCTGCGCTTGTCGAGGTGGAGATCGCCCTGGACGGCGATCACGTCGATGAACGCGTTGAAGAACTGCGGGTCGGTGCCCGGCATGACGGTGTTGTTCACGGCCGGGATGACCTCGAAGCAGACGGGCGTGCCGGCCTTCACAGCGAGGAACGTATCCTTGATCCCGTCGCCGTTGGAGTCCTTTGCGGGGGCGGCGGGGCAACCGTTGGCCGGGTTGCCCTCATCCATCGCGCGAAGGGTCTTGATGAACTTGGTGGCATCGACGCCGCCCGGGTTCTTCGGATCGTTCGAGGGGGTCGCGGTGACGTCGAACGTGCTGCCGACGGCGATGGCCTGGATGGCCGAGACGATGCCGCCGCTGACGCCGCCGCCGCTCGACGAGAGGAAGTTGAGGCGGCACGTGCCTGCCGCGGTCGTCGCACGACCGGCGCCATTGAGGCCCGTGCAGCACTGCCCGGGGCTGCAGCCCGGGACCGAGCCGAACGCGCTCGGCGGAACGCTGCTGCCCGTCGCGTCGGAGAGGTCGTTCGGCTGCGTCTCCGGCGGCGTGCCGAAGAAGCTGCTGTCGGCGACGTTGACGAACTTCGCCTTGGTCGATGCGAACGCGGCCTTCAGTCCTGCGATACTCGCGTTGCCCGACGGGTCGTGCCAGCTCGCGTCGCTGATGTTCACGACGACGGGCACAGACCCCGGACGGAAATCGACGCCGCCGAACGCGCCCGGCGTCGCCGGAACGTGCGCGGCAAGGGCTGGCGAGCCGTTGTTGGCGGCGCCGGTGAGCGCAAAGTACATCGCGCCGACCTGGGCCTCGGGCTCGTCGCCGCCGCCTATCGCGGTCATCGCGTTCACGGCGGTCTTCGCCTGGGCGAGGTTCGTCGTGATCGTCTGGCGAACGAGGACGCCCCAGGGATCGCTCTGGCCGAAGTCCTTGTAGTCGACGACCGCCAGGCCGACGTTCGGGATCGCGGCCTGGAGCTGCGCCAAGAGCGTGCCGCTGAGCGCGCTCTGGAGCGCGCCGATCGACTGGGCCATCGAGCCGGTCGTATCCATCACGAACGCGACGTCGGCCTGCTTGATGTTGGTGCTGAACTTCAGGACGTCGCTCTTCGGCGTCGGATCCTCGCCGTACGGAACGATGAAGAAGAAGTCGCGCTGGTCGCCGGTCTTACGGAGCTGGACGACGGTGAGCGTGCCGAGCGCCTGACCCGCGGAGCTCTGCACCGCGACGGTGGTGCTCTTGCCCATGACGCCCGCGGGGAGCGCAGCCACGGACGTGAAGGTCGCGCCGGCGAACGAGCCGAGCGACGGGTCCTTCAGCGTGAACATCGCGCCGGCGGTGACGTCCGCGCCGTTCTTCGACACCTTGAACGCGGTGCTGCCCGGGGTGGCCGGCGTCGTCGCGCTGTCGATGATGACGGTGACGTTCTTGGGGTCGAGCGTGACGCTCGCGGTCGAGCCGCCGCCGAAGCCGCCGCTCGTGCCGTCGGTACCCGCAGGCGCGTTGGGATCCGTCGCGGACGAGGTGTCCTGCGTCTGGTTGTCGAAGCCCGAGCGCTGCGGGCCGCCGCTGCAACCGGCAGCGATGACGAGCGCGAGAGCGAAACCACAACGAGCAACGAAACCTGAATGGGCGCTACGCATCTCGGCGACCCTCCTCTTCGGCAGACGCGCTGTTCGCGCGTTCGCTCGACAACTTCTTCGAGCGATTCTCAGCCGCGGCGGAATGATGCGACCGGGGTAGAAACAAAACGCGTTTCAATTGCATTTCAGTTCGATTGCGGTCGGTGAATTCGTCACATGTGGGCACGCCGCCGAACACGACGGGAAGCGTGCTAAACAGCGGCCCATGGGCGCCGAAACCGACCCGACGCAGGCCATCGACAAGGCCCTCGCCGATCTCCGAGAGGCTTTTTTGCCGCGGTTCCGTGCGGCCGCGACCGAGCAGGCGCTCCGCGACGAGAACGCGAAGATCCTCGGCAAGAAGGGGGAGCTCACCGCCATCCTCAGTCTTCTAGGGAAGGCGCCGCCGGCCGGTCGCAAGGCGATCGGCGAGAAGGTCAACGCCCTCAAGCACGAGGTCGAGACCGGTTTCGAGAGCTGCCTGCGTGAGCTCCGCAACAAGAAGCGCGAGGCGGAGCTGTCCGCGCCACCCTTCGATCTGACGCTGCCCGGCCGCATTCCGGTCGCGATCGGGCACAAGCATCCCATCGCGATCGTGCGCGAAGAAGTGGTCGCCGTCTTCCGCCAGCTCGGCTTCGCGGTCTTCGACGGTCCGGAGATCGAGCACGAGGCGAACAACTTCACGCTGCTCGGTTTCCCTCCGGATCACCCGGCGACCGACATGCAGGACAGCTTCTGGACGCAGTCGAACCACCTGCTCCGCACGCACACGTCCAACATCCAGATCCGCGCGATGAAGTCGCTGAAGCCGCCGATGGCCTTCATTGCGCCGGGCACCGTCTATCGCCGCGACGACGACGCGACGCACTCGCCGATGTTCCACCAGATCGAGGCGTTCCTCATCGATCGCAACGTGACGCTCGCGCATCTCAAGGGGGTCCTCGCCGAGTTCGCCGAGCGCCTCTACGGACCGAACACGCCGGTGCGCCTGCGCCCCAGCTACTTCCCGTTCGTCGAGCCCGGCGCCGAGGTCGACATCGGATGTGTATTCTGCAAGCAACCCGACGGCACACGCCGCGGCTGCAGCCTCTGCAAGCACACCGGCTGGATCGAGGTCCTCGGCTGCGGGATGATCCATCCCGTGGTCTTCGAGAACTGCGGCATCGACCCCGAAGCGTGGTCGGGCTTCGCGCTCGGCATGGGCCTCGAGCGCCTGGCGATGCTTCGCTACGGCATTCCCAACATCAAGCTGATGTTCGACAACGACCCGCGCTTCCTGGCGCAGTTCTGAGGATGACGCGATGAAGGCCTCGTACAACTGGCTTCGTGAGCTCGTCCCGCAGCTCACCGCAGCGCCCAAGGATCTCGCAGCTCGGCTCACCGCCGTCGGCCTCGAGGTGGAGGGCATCGAAGAATACGGCGCCGCCACCGACGCGTGCCTCGTCGCGCGCGTCGTCGCCGTGCGTCCGCATCCCACGAAGAGCGGCCTCCGTCTCGTCATGGTGGAGCGCGGTGGTGGACAACAAGAAGTCGTCTGCGGCGCGCCGAACGTGCCCGAGCCCGGTCGTCTCGTCGTGCTGGCGCCGCTCGGCGCACATCTCCCTGCGAAGAACGTGACCATCGCGAAGCGCGCCATAGCCGGCGTCGAGAGCGAAGGGATGCTGTGCAGCGAGGACGAGCTCGGCCTCGGCGACGATCACGACGGCATCATCGTTCTCCCCGCGGACGCGACCGCGCAGCCCGGCACGAAGCTGTCGGCGGCGTATCCCGCGATGCGCGACACCGTCTTCGACATCAACCTCACGCCGAATCGCCCCGACGGCCTCGGTCACATCGGGCTCGCACGCGAGGTGGCCGCGCTCTACGGCTTCCCGTTCGGGGCCCCGAACCCAGCCGCATCCGCGGCTGGTGCGGCGTCCACCGGCAAGCCTGTTCGCGAGCTCGTCACCATCGAGGTGCAGGACGCCGAGCGCTGCCCCCACTACGGCGCCGCGGCCGTCGTCGACATCGCCATCGGTCCTTCGCCGCTCGCGACGCGCTACCGGCTGCAGTCGCTCGGCGTGCGGTCGATCTCCAACGTCGTCGACGTCACGAACGTCGTGATGCTCGCGTGGGGTCACCCCATGCACGCGTTCGATCTCGATCGCGTGCGCGGGAACAAGATCGTGGTTCGCCGCGCCAAGGACGGCGAGAAGATCACCACGCTCGACGGCGTGGAGCGCACGCTCGTCGCCGACGACCTCCTCGTCTGTGACGGCCCGAACGGCGAAGGCCCCGTCGCGCTCGCCGGCGTCATGGGCGGCGCGTCCAGCGAGATCCAGCCCGACACGAAGCGCGTGCTCTTCGAAGTGGCGTGGTTCGACCCGCGCAGCGTCCGTCGCACCGGACGCCGTCACGGCATGCACACCGAGTCGAGCCATCGCTTCGAGCGCGGCGTCGATCCCGGTGACGTGGCGCAGGTCCTCGAGGAGGCCGTCGCCATGACGCTCGCCACCGCGGGCGGCAAGCGCGCGGCGGGCCGCATGCACGTGCAGGGCACACGCATCGAGACCGAGCCCACGCCGCCCCAGCGTCGCGCACTCTCGCTCCGCGCGCGTCGCCTCCCCGAGCTCCTCGGCATCGACGTGCCGTTCGGCGAGGCCGTCGGCATCCTCGAGCGCCTCGGCTGCGAGGTCGTCGCGAAGGACGACGTCTCCGTCGAGGTCCTCGTGCCGACGCATCGCACCGATCTCGGGCGCGAGGTCGATCTCGTCGAGGAGGTCATTCGCGTGCGCGGCATGGAGGCCGTCCCCGCACAGCTTCCCGCCATCCACGCCTCCCGCGACGTCGGCGGTCACGAGGAGCTCGCGCGTCGTGCCCGCGATGCCGCCGTCTCGGTCGGGCTCTCCGAGGCCATCACGTACGCCTTCACCTCGGCGCGCGCGCTCGAGGTCCTCGGCGCACCGAAGCCGACCGTCCTCCTCAAGAACCCGCTCGGCGAGCATCACGCTGTGATGCGTACGACGCTCCTGCCCGGCCTCCTCGATGCCGTCGCCAATGCGCGCCGTCACGGCGAGCGCGAGGTGCGCGAATTCACCATCGGTCCGGTCTTCCTCGCCGCGAAGAAGAACGGCGACGGTCTCCCCGACGAGCAGCTGCGCATCGGCGTGGTGCTCGCCGGCGATCGTCCCGGCTGGCTCGAGAAGCCGCAGCCTCTCGATGCGTGGGACGCGAAGGGCTATGCCGTCGCGATCGCGCAGCGCCTCGGCGGAACGCCCGCGAACATCGAAGTGGTGCCCGCAACGCGTGAAGAGGCGGCGAGCGACGCTCCTCATCTCCATCCACGCGGTGCTGCGTTCCTGACGCTCGGGGTAGGGACAGCTCGTCGACGCATCGGCTCGTTCGGTCCGCTGCATCCCGACGTCGTGGAGGCCCTCGGCCTCGACGGTGACGTGCTCGTTGCCGAGATCGACCTCGAGCCGTTCGTCGCCGGGCCCATGCTGCCGCAGTACGCGCCCATCGGGCGCTTCCCGGCGAGCATGCGGGACATCGCGCTCGTGGTGAAGGACGAGATCCGCGCCGGCGAGGTGGAGAGCGCCGTGCGCGTCGCAGCCGGTCCGCTGGCCGAGGGCGTGCGCCTCTTCGATCGCTTCGTGGGCGGCCAGATTCCTGCGGGCTTCTCCAGCCTGGCGTTCCACGTCGTCTATCGCGCGCCCGATCGCACGCTGACCGACGCCGAGGTCGATGCGGCACATGCCAACGTCGTGAAGTCGGTGGGCGAGCGTTTCGGCGCGACTCTCAGGTAGACTGCACGCGGTGACCGCCGTGCCTCTGCAAGCGAGTCTGGTGGGGGCGATCCTCTCGCGGAAGTACTCGCTCAAGCGCCTCATCGGAACGGGCGGCATGGGCTCGGTGTACGAGGCGCAGTCGCTCGCGAACGAGTCGCAGCCGAACCTCATCGTCGCCATCAAGGTGCTCGCGATCGATTTCCTCACCGACGAGGACATCAAGAATCGCTTCGTCGAAGAGGGGCGCATGTGCCAGCGCCTCATTCATCCGAACATCGTGCGCGTCTTCGACGTGGGCACCGCCGAGGACGGCACGCCGTACATCGTGATGGAGATGCTCGACGGCGTTCCGCTCAGCGCCTACACGCGCTCGGGCGGTCGCGTGCCGCTCGCGCAGGCCGGCATCATCCTGCAAGGGATCCTCGCGGGCCTCGGCGCCGCGCATGCCCAAGGGATCGTGCATCGCGATCTCAAGCCCGAGAACGTGTTCCTCGCGCGCGAGCCCAACGGCGCGTTCACCGCGAAGATCCTCGATTTCGGGATCGCCAAGGTCATGGATGCGGCGGGCGGCATGGGCAACAAGACGCGCACCGGCGTCTTGCTCGGCACGCCCGCGTACATGAGCCCGGAGCAGATCAAGAACGCGAAGGACGTCGATGCGCGCGCCGATCTCTGGAGCGCGGGCGTGATGCTCTACGAGATGCTCACCGGTCGCGTCGCGTTCCCGGCGCCCACCGAATACGCGCGACTCGCAGCGGTCCTCAACACGTCGCCGCCTCCGCTCGAGCAGGTCGATCCGCAGCTGTCGCGTCTCTCGTCGTTCGTGCAGCTCTCGATGCAGAAGGATCGCGCACAGCGCTTCCAGACCGGGCTCGAGATGGCGCGCGCGCTCTCCGCCGCTCTCGGCGCGGAGGGCGCGGTGCCGACCGCGGGGCTTCCGCTGAGTCGTCTGCCCGACGTGCCGAGCATGTACCTGCCGATGCGTCCGTCCTCGGCACCAGGTCAGAGCCCTTCGCCGATGACGATGCAGACGCCCGGGCCGCCGATGACGTCGGGCTCGCAGCCTCCACCGGACCTCGACGTCGGACCTGGAGGGACGCTCGCGAGCCCTCGGACCGGCGCGCGCTCGGTGACCGACCCGCCTCCGCAGGTGGTGATGGTCGGCGGATCGGGCGCATCGCACGGCACGCTGCCGTCCGAGAACCTCCCGATGTTCAGCGCGCACGGCCTTTCGCGGCGCGGCGTCGTTCCGTGGCTCGTCATCGTGCTGGTGGTGGGCGCGCTCGTCGCCGGCTTCCTGCTGGGCTACGCGACCGCCCGCGCCCACTGAGGGGCCACGCCAAAGGCGTGGGTGAGGATTGAGGCAAGGGAGTCCTTCCGCTAGCCTCGCGGCCATGACGACCGCTGAGACCCGCGACCCCGCGACACTCACCCGCTATCTCGACGTGTTCCCGGGATGGCTGCGTACGCTCGGCGAGGATGCCGGTGCCCTGGGCGGCGTCATCTCGGCGGACGGCAACGACGAGGTGAAGCGCTACGTCACGTCGGGCCTCAACTACATCTTCAAGTCGCTCGACCTGATCCCCGACGGCATC
>JAXDMI010000079.1:0-9437 GCA_034666145.1 Myxococcales bacterium
GGTGAATCGCGTCGTCTACACGAGCTCGATCGCCGCGATCGGCCTCGTGGAAGGCGGCCTCGCCGACGAGACGACCAAGTTCAACCTGTTCGACATCGCGAACCCGTACATCCTCACGAAGTGGCAGAGCGAGCGCGTCGCGATGCGCTTCGCGGAGAGCGGCCTCCCCGTCGTCATCGTCAACCCGGCGTTCCCGTTCGGACCGCGTGACATCGCGCCGACGCCGACCGGCGGAATCATCCGCGCGCTGTTGAACAAGGAGGTGCCCGGCCACGGTCCAGGCGGCTTCTGCACCATCGACGTCGACGACTGCGCGGAGGGCCATGTCCTCGCGGAGGAGAAGGGCCGCATCGGCGAGCGCTACATCCTCGGCAACGACAACGTCTCGCTGAAGGACTTCTTCGACGTCGTGTGCAAGGTGGCCGGCCTCAAGACGCCGAATCTGCCGATGCCTGGTGCGCTCGCGGCCGGCGTCGCGCTCGGCATGGAGCTATGGGCCGACCACGTCTCGCACAAGGAGCCGCCCGCGACGTATCGCTCGATGCGCTACGCGCAGCGCAACGCGTTCTTCTCGAACGCAAAGGCGAAGCGCGAGCTCGGCCTCCCCACGCGTCCACTCGAAGAGACGGTGCGCCGTGCCGTCGAGTGGTTCCGCGGGGATTTCCAGACTGCCCGAACGAAGGGCTGACTACTTCTTCTTCGCGGCCGGCTTCTTCGCGGCCGGCTTCTTCGCCGCTGCCTTCTTGGCGGCGGGCTTCTTTGCGGCCGCCTTCTTCGCGGCGGGCTTCTTCGTCGCGGCCTTCTTCGGCGCGGTCTTCTTCGCGGGCGCCGCTGCCTTCGCTGCCGGCTTCTTCGCGGGCGCCGCCTTCTTCGCAGCGGGCTTCGCCACGGACTTCGTCTTCACGGTCGCCTTCGGCGCTGCCTTCTTGCCGGCTGCCTTCGGCGGATCGTCGCCGTCACGGCTCATCGGCTTCGCTGCGCCGACGGTACCGTTGATCGCCGGCCGCACGACGCCCTCGCGCTGCTTCGTGCGCGCCGTGAGCGTGCCGCGGATCTTGTCGTCGAAATCGTCGAACTCGAACGGCTTGTCGATGTACGCGTCCGCGCCGTAGAGCGGGCTCGTCATCTGGTTCAGGTTCTCGCCGATGCCCGTGAGCATCACGACACCGGTATGCGCGAGCGCGACGTCCTCGCGGATCTTGCGACACACTTCCCAGCCGCTCATGCCGGGCATCATGACGTCGAGGACGACGAGATCGGGCAAGTGCTCGCGCGCGAGACGCCAGGCCTCTTCGCCGTCGGAGGCCTGGATCACCTCGAGCTTCGGGGCGTTCATCGTCCGCAGATGCCGGGCGACGAGCTCGAGCATCGACGGCTCGTCATCGGCTACGAGAACGAGCGGGGTGGAGGTCGGCATGGTCCGTACTATCGGAGGACGTAGCGGTTGGGGTCAAGCACCGACTAGCAGCACCGACGACGCCTGCGGCGTAAACGTCCGGAAGACCCTCACTCGTCGCGGAACTTCGTCGGAACGCGCGTCGTCGACTCGACGAGCTGCTTCGACGCATTCACGTGCTTGACCATGGTGGGCATGTGGCCCTTGGCCAGCTTCAACTTCCCCTGCATCAGCGCCTTGGTGGGGTCGATCTCTTTCTTGATGACCTGTTTCCACTGCGCATAGCTGGCTACGACGACGAACGGCGCGGTCTTCTCCGCTTCGCTCGCGGGCGTCAGCGTGCAGCCGCGGCACTCGCCCTGGTGGACGTCGAGCGACATCGCGAGGTCCTCGGGGATGCCGAGGGTAGGCTCGGCCTTGACGACCATGGCGACGACGCCGTGCGTCCAGTCCTTGCCGGCCTTCTTGTATTCGGCGTTCGCGTTGATGGCGTCCTTGTAGGCGGCCACCCACTCGGTCGAGGGAAAGTCGAGAGCCATCAATTTCTCCGCCCTTTCCCTTAGTCTCGCCACGCGCGAAACTCCAGGGTCACGGATGTCCGACGAATCCAAGCCGAAGATTCATGGCCGCGGGAACAAGCGCCTCGATGGCGTGCTCGATTTCGTCGCGTTCGCGGCGAAGCCGATGCCTCTCGTCACGCTGCTCGACGAGGCGCCGCGACGGATCGCCGAGATCTTCGGGGCCGACGTCTGCTCGCTGTACCTGGTCGAGGGTGACGGCCACGAGCTCGTCATGCGCGGCAACGTCGGCTTCTCGCCCGGCGCCATCGGCCAGATCCGGCTGCACATCGGCGAGGGCATGACCGGTGAGGCCGTCGAATACCTGCGGCCCGTCACGAGCGGTCACGCTCCCGAGGACGCGGCGTACAAGCACTTCGACGTCCTCGCCGAGGATCGCTATCCCGTGTTCCTCGCGATTCCCGTGCGCGGCAAGGCGGGGCCGCTCGGCGCGCTCGTCATCCAGCGCGAGCGCCTCGAGTTCGACGAGCGCGACATCGAGCTGCTCGCCGCGCTCGGCGCCATCATCGCGGCGGGCATCCGTCACGCGGAGATCATCGACGCACGACGCGAGAAGCCCATGCCGCGCAAGGCCGGCGGCGGAACGCGCAAGGTCACGCTCACCGGTCGCCCCTTCGTCGGTGGGCGCGCCATCGGCGCCATCGCTGCGCTGCGCAGGCCGGCGGCGCGTCCCAGCGAAGCGCGAGAAGAGGCTGACGTCCGCGAGGATCGCAAGCTCCTGCGCGGCGCGTTCGACGTCGCCGACAAGGCCATTCGCGCACTGGCCGACGGCGCGAAGAGCATGCGGCTGGGCAGCGAGGCGGCGTTCCTCTCGACCTACGTCGAGATCCTCGGCGACGGTCGCTTCCGCGAGCGCGCCGACGAGCTCGTCGCCGACGGCTCCGGCATTCCCAACGCGCTCAATCGCGTGGCGCGCGAGGTCACGAGGACCGCGGCGCAGATCACGCGCGATGCGTTCCTCGAGGAGCGCGCGCGTGACGTCGAAGACCTCTGCGATGCGCTGGTGATGCTCGCCGCCGCCGACAAGCGCGCGGAGCTGCCGACGAAGGCCATCCTCGTCGGCGACGCGCTCAGCGTGTTCGACCTGCTCATCTCCGCGCGTGCGCACCCGGTGGGCGTCGCGCTCACCGATCGCGGCGGCGGACCGCGCACGCGGACGCTGCTCCGTCTCTTCGACGTCCCGGCCATCGTCGGCGTGGAAGGCCTCTTTCGCTGGGCGTCCGACGGCGACGTGGCGCTCGTCGATGCCGATCACGGCCTCCTCGTGATCAACCCGTCGAAGGGTGAGGTCGCGGCCCTGCGCGAGTACAAACGCGTGCAGGAAGGGCTAGACTGAGGCCCGCGAAGCGCGCCGACGGACCGAAGGGCACGTGGAGAGCGACCGGCTTCCGACGGTCGCTTCGAAAGCGCCAAAGCTCGGCTGCCCGCGCAGTGTCGATGGAGAGATGGTCGTGACCCAGCCGCATACGCCTCCTCCGAGCCCCCCGCTTCCCGACGTCGTCGACGGCGTCGATGACGGCGATCGTCCTTCGATCACCGAGGTGAACGGGACCGTCGCGAAGTTCGAGATGGCGTACAACGCCGACAAGAGCGATCGCTTCGCCTTCGGTGTGCCGCTCGTCACGTGCCTCCCCGGCTACGCGTTCCTCGCGTTCGCGGCCATCATCGGGCTGACCGTGCTGAGCGCGTATTACGGGTCGAGCAACTCGAGCCTCTACATCTGGGTGGTCGAGGGCGATCGTCATCGCGTCATCGGCAGCGGGCCGCTCGCGTTCATCATCGTGTTCGCTGCGCTGGGCAACGTGATCAAGACCGCGCTTCGCGGCGTGATCGTGACCGCCGACGCCATCGAGGCGCGCTTCCTCGTCGCCGGCTTCCCCAAGGTGAGGCGCTGGACGTGGGCGCAGATCGATCGACTCGTCGTGGATCAGGGCGACGTGATGCTCGAGCTGTGGGACGGCACCTACGAGCGCCTGCCCAAGGTCCGCGACGCAAAGAAGCTCGCCGATCTGCTCGCGGGCATCGCGACCGCGCGCGGCCGCGCAGTGACGCGGCTCGAGGCCAGCGCCGGCAAGCACTGACGCTCGGCTTTCGTTTCGAGCGGCTTCGCCGCTCAGGTTTCGTTCGAGCGGCTTTGCCGCTCAGGGCACGCGTTCGAGGACGACGTCGTCGACGAGGACGCATTGCGCTGCCGTGGCCGTGGCGCCGATTCGCGCGCGGATCGCCGTCGCTCCCTGCGGAAGCGCGATGGTCACGAACACCTCTGCGTAGTCGTCGCCGGGAACGACGACCGGCGACGTCGCGGTCACGGTGCCCGCTCCCGTCTCTGCGTCGAGACGCGCGGTGACGTTGTCCGGCGCCTCGCGTCGCGGGCGATTCCGGACCCACGCCCGGAGCGTGTAGCGACCTGCGGCGACCGCGCCCGACTCCCGGACGAGCGCGAGATCGGGAGCCGCACCCGTCGCGCAGACGCGGCACGCGTACGTTCCGGAGCGCGGGGGCACCGAGCGGATCGCGTCTGCTCCGTCAGCCGTCCAATCGTTGCAGACTGCACTCGCCGGTTCGAAGCTGGTGGCCATGATGGGCACGCGGCCCGACGGCCTGTCGTCGAGCACCGCAGGCGTCACCGCGTCGGGCGCGCGAACGACGGTCTGGGTCGGGAGCGAGAGGACCGCATGATCGGTCGTCGGCACGGCCGGCGGGGGGAGCGCGCCGCTCGCATCCGTCTCGACGTGGTCCGCACTGGCGCACGCCGGCGGCACGAGGAGGAGGACGACGAGGGCAAGGGGACGCACTCTCCGATCTTAAGGATCGCACCTACGGCCAACAAGCACGGTCGTGCTCGAGCTCGCATTTTTCAGAAGCTGCCTTCGATTCCGAGGCTCGGGATCGTGACCGGGCCGATGTACTCGAACTTGCAGTCGTTCGATTTCACGGCGTCCGCGAGTGAGCTCGTGCGTGAGCCGCACGAGACGCTGATCGCCTCCTTTTGCAGCGTGACGTTGAGCCACTCGATGACGAAGGAGATGCGTCCCTTCGCTCCGACGTGCCACGCCTTCTCGATGCGCGCATCGATGCGGTAGAAATCCGGGAAGCGCTCTTCGTTGAACGGCGGAATCGTGTAGCCGAAGACGCGGCGGCTGTAGGGACGGCCCGTGTAGTAGTAGAAGCGCGCACCCGTGCGCCATCCCGCGCCGAGATCGTACGCGCCGATCACGTTGAGGACGTGCGTGCGATCGAAGTCGCCCGCGACGTCCGCGTACGCCTCCGTCTTCTTCCGCGGTGCCTCGAAGCCGGGGAGATTCGTGAGATCGAACGAAGCGAAGTTCGTCCCACGCGTGGTGCGGGACAGCGTGTACGAGACCCAACCCGTCAGCTTCTGCGTGAGCGAGCGGCGGAGGAGCAGCTCGAAGCCGATGGTTCGGCCGGTCACGCGCTTGTCGATGCAATCGCTGCCGTCGCCGCTGTCGCTGGTGCTGCTCTGGTTCAAGCCGCAGGTCGTCGCGAAGTCCGTGAGCCCGAGATAGCGGTGATAGAAGAACGTCGGCGTCAGCGTGAACGCCCACGGCAGCGCCACCTCGATGCCCTGGCTCGCCTGGATGCTCGTCTGCAGGCCGTCGGCGAGACGTCCGAGCTGGAGCCCCGGCACCGGCACGAAGAACGCCGGCGGCTGGTGCGAGATCCCGAGCGTGGACACGAGCGTGACCTTCTTCGACAGGCGAAGACGCGAGAGCAGGCGTGGATCGATCGCAGGAACCGCGGCGTTCGCCCTGTGTTGCTGCTCGAAGCGCGACACCGTTCCCAGCGTGCGGATCGATTCGAACATGTCGAAGCGAACGCCCGGCGTGATCTCCCACGCCTCCGCGGCCTGGATGACCGCGTCGAGGTGCATGCCCACCACGAGGTCGTTGCGCGGCGGATATTGCGATGCGTTCGACGCAGCGGTCTCGGGATTCTTGTCGAGCTCGAGGTCGTAGTGATCGAGCGTGACGTCGACGCCGCCGCGCAGGATGACGTCCTCGCCGGTGGGTTGCTCGATGTAGAGACGTGCGCCGACCGTGCGATCGCGGACCCCGGCGAGATCTTGAGTGCCGGTGGCGTCGCTGCCGATCGTCGCGGCGAGCCGCATTTTCCCGTGGTTCGGGAGCTCGTGATCCCAGCGCGCATCGAGGCGATGGAACTGCGTGGCGAGACCGGTCTCGGTATCGCCGTTCGATTTCTTGTTGCCGAAGAAATCGTAGCTGCCGAACGCGAAGACCCCGATCGTGTCCTTCGGACCCAGCTTCCAGGTCGCGCGGGCCTGGTAGTCCCAGTACTGGAGGACCGCCTCGGGAGCCGCGAGCGAGATCAGCGCCGCGGTGTACGAGTACCGTCCGGCAACGAGCACGGTGCCCTGTCCGTCCGCGAACGGCGCTTCGACGAGCGCACCGGCGTCGAAGAGGCGCACGTTGCCTTCGCCGTGCACCTCGTCGGCAGGTCTTCGGGTCTCGCCGGAGAGGATGCCGCCGGCGAAGCGTCCGTAGCGCGCGGGATAGCCGCCGGGATAGAAGTCGACGCGCTCGATGAGGCCGGGGTGGATGACGCTCGGGCCGGCGCCCACGTGATAGAGGAGCGGCACGCGGATGCCGTCGATGTAGTAGCCGTTGTTGCCGGGCGGCGCGCCGCGCACGAAGAAGAACGGGAGCCCGCTCACGACCGGCGTCACACCGGGGAGCGCTTCCATCACGCGGAACGCGTCGCCGAATGCGCCGGGGACCTGGCGGACCTCTTGGCCGCCGAACGTGGTCTGGCCCGACTTGGTGCCGCGACGGCCGTGGACCCGGACCTCGTCGGGAGCGGGAGCGGGAGCGGGCGCGAGTGCGGGAGCGGCCGCGGGGGCGTCAGCGGGGGCGTCAGCGGGGGCGCCAGCGGGGGCGGGTGCGTCAGCGGGAGCGGGAGCGGCCGCGGGGGGAGATTGCGCGGAGGCGCGCGCCGACGCGAGGAGGGCGACGAGGAAGAGCGCGCGGGAGGGCGCTCGTGTCACCTGCCTGCTCGCCACTCCTCTTGCACGGTGCGGCGCAGGTTCTCGTCGGTGAGAACCTCGACGGCGGTGCGCGCGAGCGCCTTCGCCGCGTCGTACGCAGTGCGGAGGCCGCGATCGCTTCCGGCGGCGGCCGCGAAGCGGTGCTGGTGACAGAGCGCTTCGTTCTCGTCGACGATCGCGAGGTACGGATGGATCGACGGCACGACGTGTGAGACGTCGCCCATGTCCGTGCTGCCCGCGCCCACGCGCTCGTCGGTCTCGCGCGCCTTGCGGCCACCGGCGGCGCCGTCGAGGTGCGCGCCGAAGGTACGCGCCATCGCCATGTTGTTGCGCATGTCGCGATAGCCCTGACGCGCGACGATCTCGACCTTCACGCCGCTCGCCATGGCGGCGCCCGCGGCGCAGCGCTCGACGATCTTGCGGACGCGCTCGAGCTCCTCGACGCTGCGCGCGCGCACGCTGAGCTCGCACTGCGCGAGCTCGGGGATGATGTTCACGGCCTGACCACCGTTGGTGATGTAGCCGTGCACGCGGACGCCATCGCGGAAGTGAACGCGCTGTCCGTCGATGAGGCGGAAGGTGTCCATGCACGCGGTGAGCGCGCTGTTGCCGTCGTGAGGAGCAGCGGCAGCATGCGCGGGGGCGCCGCGGAACGTCATCACCAGCCACGTGCTGGCGAGCGCGCCGTGCGCGAGGATGTCGCGATCGAACGGATGGAACATCATCGCGGCCGAGAAGCCTTCGAAGCAGCCGGCCTCGATCATCTTGATCTTGCCGCCGCCGCCCTCTTCGGCCGGCGTTCCGAGGAACGTCACCTCGCCACCCGACTTGTCGACCACCGACGCCGCCGCGAGGAACGCACCGACCGCGCTCGCCGCGATCAGGTTGTGGCCGCACGCGTGACCGATCTCGGGAAGCGCATCGTACTCACCGAGGATGGCGACGCGCGGACCCTTGGGGTTGCCGCGCTTGGCGCGCAGCGCCGTTTCCATGCCCGCAACGCCGTGCTCGACCTCGAAGCCGCGCGCACGGAGGAGCTCGGCAATCCAGTTCGCCGCCTTGTGCTCCTCGAAGCGGAGCTCCGGGTTCTGATGGATGTCGTTCGACAGCTTGGTGAGGGCAGCACGCTCGCCGTCGACGACGTCGTCGATGGCCTTCTCGAGCTCTTTGGAAAGCGACATGGGCCCTCTCGGGTACACGCGCGCCGGGAGCGAGGCAAGTCTGCTATCACCCTGAAGATGCAGGCGCGACGGCTGCTCCGCGTGGTTCTCCAGAGGTCCTCGCTCTTGGTCGCGCTCGCGACGTTCGCTTTGGTTGCGGAGGCGTGCCGCGATCAGCCCGTCGCGTCTGGGCCGTCGGGACCCGTGCCACCCGAGCTGCCCGGTCCGCCGCCGACCACTGCGGCTCCCGATGCGTCGCTCACGCCCGTTCTCGGAGCGTTGCTCGACGGCGGCGGCGGTTCACCGCGCTTCGCGGTCGAGCGCGTGACCGGCGAAGGCGCTGCGATGGGGACGCACCTCGCCTTCGCGGCTTTCACGACGCCCACCGTGGACGCGGCCAAGGCACACGCGGCATTCGATGCTGCGATCGCCGAGATCCGCCGCGTCGAAGCGCTCATGACGACGTGGCGCCCCGACAGCGAGATCTCGCGGATCAACGCTGCCGCCGGCAAGTCTGCGGTCGCGGTGAGCGACGAGACGCTCTCCATCATCAAGGACTCGATCCATACGAGCGAGATCTCCGAGGGCACGTTCGACATCACGTTCCAGACGCTGCACGGGCTCTGGAAGTTCGACGAGGACCTCGATCCCCATCCGCCGGCCGACAAGGACATCAAGGCGCGGCTGCCGTTCCTCGGCTTCAAGAACATCGTCGTCGACGATGCGAAGAAGACCGTGATGCTGGCGAAGGAGAAGACGCAAATCGGCCTCGGCGGCATCGCGAAGGGCTATGCCGTCGATCGCGCCGTCGCCATCCTCGAGAAGGCGGGCCTCACGTCGTTCTTCGTGCAGGCGGGCGGCGATCTCTTTGCGCGTGGCAAGAAGCCCGACGGCTCGGAGTGGCAAGCCGGCATCCGCGATCCGCGCGGTCCCGAGAGCAAGTGGTTCGCGAAACTGCCGCTCTCCGATCACGCGTTCAGCACGGCCGGCGACTACGAGCGCAGCTACGTGGTCGGCGGAAAGCGCTTCCACCACATCATCGATCCGCGCACCGGCTATCCCGCCACGGCGTGCCGCAGCGTGACCATCTGGGCACCGAGCGCGCTCGTGGCCGACGAGATCGACGACGCGGTCTTCATCCTCGGTCCCAAGAAGGGCCTCGAGCTGGTCGAGTCGATCGACGGCGTCGGCGCGGTGATCGTCGACGCGAAGAACAACGTCTGGGTCAGCAAGCGCCTGCAGGGCAAGCTCGAAGTGGTCGGCGTCCCCAGCGACGGCCT
>JAXDMI010000080.1:0-5752 GCA_034666145.1 Myxococcales bacterium
CTCCTGATTCGGTGGCGGGTGGTGGTGTCACGGAGTCTTGCGCTCAGCGCGCTCTCCAACACGTCGGTGCCGGACTCCGTTGCGTCGCAGACAACATATCCACGATTGATGCCAGGTCGGATCCGACCGCTCTCAGCATAACTGGGCTCGGGCTGTTGTCTCGGGGACAACGTTCGCCGGACTTTGTTAATGTACGAGGTGTTCGCACCTGTTGACCGAGTGGATCGTGGATCATCCAACTGGGTGGGTGGATCTTGATCCACCCAGACGGGTTACACGACCAGAACACCCTACATTACGCCCACATACGCTGTTTGCGCACGTGGGGAACGGGATGGACAGCGGTCGGCCGGGGCAGCGAGCTCGGGTCGCCGGCGCTAGTTGAGCGCGCGCGGGATGTTCACTCTCGCCTGGAAAACACGGACTTTCTCGACTTCGAACTTCTGATCGAAGAGGAGGATGTCGTCGTGCTGCGGCACCGTGAACGGCTTCGTCGGGCTCGGCGGCTTCAGCTTCGTGTTCTCGGCCGTGTCGAGCGTCACCTGGAATTGGGTGTTCGGCGCGACCTCGAGGGCGAAATGCGCCGCACCGGAGGCGTCGGTCCGCGTGATCATGCGGTTCAAATACATGACCGGGAGGTTGGGTCCGTTCTCCGCTTTGACGGCCACGACCACGCGTCGGAGCGACGGAGGGCACGACTGCGTGTATTCGGGGACCTTCGATTTGTCGGCGAAACGAGTCAGCCGAATGCTCGTCGGCTTCGCCGGAGAGTTGAATGCGTCCGGGCACTTGATCGAGACGTCGGTGGTCTCGCCCTCGGCTCCGTTGAGGGTCAACATCGCGCGTCCGTCGGGCCCGGTCGTCGCGAGCGGTTTGCCGTTTCGGGAGATCGTCGCACCGGTCACAGGCTTGCCTGGATCACTGTCGATCCGGATGAAGATCTGGAAGGGCGGCGTGGGGGGAGGCTCGAGATCCTTGCAGCTCGACGTACCGAGCGCGGACACGAAGGTGAGCGCGCTCAAGGCGATCGTGGCGACGCGGGAGATCCTCATCACAGCAAAACGTAGCAGGGCGAAACGACCCTGGCGATCGCGCTAAATGAACGAGCAGGATTCTCGTGCCGAGAATCGTGCTCGTCCGTTTAGCTTCTACCCAGGTGGGGCCGGAGGCCCCCTCATCGCTTCGCGATGAGACTCCCCCAATCGCCGATGGCGATGTCGTGCTTCGCACGACGCGAGACCCAGAAGTTCTGACTCTCGCCGTGCGAAGCACGGGTCGCCGAAGGCGAATCGAGGCTCGTGAGCGAAGATTTAGCGGATTCGCTCTTTCGCCTTCGCGATCGCGGCGTTCGTCATGAGGTCGTGCTCGGCCGGATCCGCCCAGCGACGCTGCACGGCCTTCGAGAGCTGGTGGAGCGGATCGAAGTAGAGAAAATACTGACCCGCCTTCACGCTCGGCGCCATGTAGACGCTGATGCCCGTTTCGCGGTCGTAGTACTCGAACGAGTGGACGTCGCGCTTGCCGCCGCCGCCGGGCGCGTCGACCACGAACGTCGGCGTGTTGAAGCCCGCCGTCGATCCGCGCACGTGCTTCTCGATGAAGATGGCCGTGTCGACCGAGGTGCGGAGGTCTTCGACGCCCTTCACGAGATCGTGGACGTAGACGTAGTACGCGTGGATGTTGAGGTGACCCATGCGCTTGACGAGCATGGTCATCGTCTCGGGCGAGTCATTCACGCCGCGCTGGAGAACACTCTGGTTGCGTACGGTGATGCCGCGCTCCATGAGCTTGTTCATCGCGTCTTCGGTGATGCCCGTGATCTCCTTGGGGTGGTTGAAGTGCGTGTGCAGCACCACCTCCTTGTGGAGCTTGCGGCCCTTCTCGACGACACGCGTGAGGGCGTCGGTCCACGCGTGATCGGTGAGGAGCTTCTGCGGCATGACCGCGGGGCCCTTCGTCGCGAAGCGCATGCGGCGCACGTTGGGGATCGCGAGCAGCGCGTCGCCGATCTCCTCGATCTGCTGCGCACGCAGCTGGTAGGCGTCGCCGCCCGAGATGACGATGTCCTCGAGCTCGGGACGCGACGCGATGTACTCGAACGCGCGCGCCCAGCGCTCGCTCGAGACCTTGAGGCTCACCTTCTCGACCTCCTCGGTGTCGACGCCGACCGCGTAGCTGCGTGTACAGAAGCGGCAGTAGACGGGGCACGTGTCGAGCGCGAGGAAGAGCGCTTTGTCCTGATAACGATGCGTGAGGCCGGGGACCGGCGCGTCCGCTTGCTCGTGGAGCGAGTCGAGATCGAGCTTCGGGTGATCGGCCTTCAGCTTCGAGCCCATCGGGATGAACTGGATGCGGAGCGGATCCTCGTACGGGTTCTCCCAGTCGATCAAGCTGAGCATGTACGGGCTGACGCGCACCGACATCGGCGAGTGCTTGAAGCCGAGCTCCGCGTCCTGGATGAACGCGGCGGGCACCAGCTCTTGGACGGCGGCGAGCAGCTTCGCGGGGCTCGTGATGCTGTTCTTCGCCTGCCAATTGTGATCGAGGAACTGCTCCTCGGTGACGCTGGCGTAAGCGGGGATGCGTTGCCAGAACGGTCCGCGGAGGAGATCCTTGTAGGCGAGCGTCGACGGATCGACGGCCGGCTTCTTGGGAATGATGGGCTGCGTACCGGGGACGGTGGGCAGCACCTTCAGCGCGCTCATGCCCTCTTCATTCCACGGCGCCCGCGCCGGCGCAACCCCATGCGGAGCCGCGTTTTATCGTGGTTTCGTGACTCGCCGCGTCGACGTGCTGACGCCGGCGCGTGACTACGCGTGCTCGACGGCGAACGTCATTCCGGCGGAGCGCAGACGCTCGACGAGACGCATGCCCATCGCGCTCGCCGGCGTGAGGACGCCGAAGCGATCGTCGAGCGCAGCCTCGTCCTCGGAGAGGCACAGCGCTGATTCGCCGAGCATCTTGGCGGTCTCGCCGTAGCCCGGATCGCTCGTGCCGATGACCTTGCCGGCGAGCCGTTCCTTCTTCGCGTTCTCGTCGACCTCGGTCTCGGCGAGGAGATGCACTTCGAAGTAGCCGGCGTCGCGCTTCGCCTTCGACGGACCCTCGCCGGCCTTCGGCAGCACGCGCTTGGCGAGCAGCGCCCGGGTCGGAGCGAAGGCGGCGGTCGCGACGAATGCGCCGAGGCCTGCGGTGAGCATCGACGCGCCGAAGAAGCCCTTCGGGCCCTTGGGAAAGCTCATCGACTCGCTGTAGCGGAAGTCCTTGCCGTACGCGCCGTCGAGGAGCGCGTTCGTGCGGCGCACGATGCGGGTGTTGATCGCCGACATGACGAACGGCGCCGTCCAGCGACCGAGGTCGTGGTCCCAACGCACGCCGCGCTGGTCCGGACTGTCGGGCCTCGGGCGGCCCGCGACCTTGCGCCTGGGATCGGGATCGAGACCGTACGGGTTCGCGAGCAGCCGGCGCACGTTGCGATCGCGCTCGGCGTCCTCCATGAGCGCGAGCATCGACGCGATGGTGCCGCCGCTGAGGCTGCCCTTCAGCTTGCCGGCGAAGCCCTTGGCCCACGCCAGCGTGTGTCCGTCCTTCTTCGCGCGATCCCAGAGCATGTGGACGCCGAGATCGAAGGGGATCGAGTCGAAGCCGCAGCAGTGGACGATGCGCGCGCGCGTCGCGGTGGCCTTCTCGTGGTTCTCGTCGATCGACGCGCGGATGAACGGGACCTCGCCCGTGATGTCGCAGTAGTGCGTGCCGTGGCGCGCGCACGCCGCGGCGAGCTTCTGGCCGTTTTTTCCGAACGGCCCGACGGTCGTGCAGACTACACGCGTCTTGGGCACGAGCGCGTCGAGCGAGGCCTCGTCGAGGCCGTCGGCGATGAGGATCTCGAGGTCGGCGAGGGCGGGATCGATCGCGACGAGGTCGCGCTTCACGCCTTCGAGCTTCTCGCGATTGCGTCCCGCGATGGCCCAGCGAACGTCCTTCGGCGCGTGCTCGGCGAAATACTCCGCGACGAGACGTCCGGTGAAGCCCGTCGCGCCGAAGAGCACGATGTCGTGATCGCGCGTACGCGTAGGGGACGAGGAAGAAGTGGCCGGCGTCGACATCGGCGGCAGCCTACGAGAAGATGAAGGCATGCGGCGGGGGTTCGTCGCCTTCGCGCCGATCGATCGCCGATGCCGCGACGGAGCGATCGGCTGCCGCCGTGATTCACGCGTAGCGCGCGGCGGCGCGATCGAGGATGGCCGCGACCTGGCGCGCCACCTCGGGAGGCTCGACGACGGTCGCGGCGTCACCGAACGACAACACCCAACCGATGAACGCATCGACGTTCACGAGCGGCACCGAGAGGCGGAGGCGACCATCGGCGCTCATGGCAACGCGCTGATCGCGGTGTAGCTTCTTCGAGCGGATCTCGTCGGCGACGCGCGCATCGAACTCGACGAGCGCGCGCACCTTCGACGGCTTGCCGAGCCCGAACTCGCCGTGCACGTAGTGCGTGACGTCGAAGGACGCGGGCAGCTCGAAGTATTCGGTCTCGCTCGAGCGCAGCTCGGTCATCGCTTCGAACGGGACCACCTCGGCGTCCGTGGGAGCGCGCGCTTGGCTGCGCGCGCCGAGGCAGACGATCGAGCCCTTGTGCACCACCATCGCGTACGGATGGAAGACCACGCGCTCGGCGCGGACCGCGCCCGCCGGGGTGCGCGGTCGATAGCGCAGCACGCGGAGATCGGCGACGGCGCGGAAGAGCTCGTCCATGTCCTCGCCGCGCGCCGCGTAGCTGCGTGACGGCGGCGGGAGCCAGAAGAATCGCCCTTCCAAGCCTTGCTCGCCGGAGATCTGCGCGCGTCCCTGCGCGCGGAACGGCGTCTGCGCCACCTTCTCGACGTGGCCGAGCGCGAGGTCGACCTCGTCGAAGAGCGCCGAGCCCTTGAGGATGTCGAGCGCGCGTCGCGTCGCGAGGATGGCGTAGGCCTGCGCGCGACGAAGCGACACGGCGCGACCGCGTTCACCCGGACGGATGCGCCAGAGATGTGCGCCGCCGGGCGTCGTCTCGATCGACTCGAGGAGCTCGAATTTGCCGGGATCCGTGGTGCCGTCGAGCTCGAGGAGATAACGACGCACCGAGCGCTGCGTGACGCGCAGCATGCGTGCGAGCTCATCGAGCGTCAGTCCGCGCGGCTCGCTCTCGAGGAGCTCACGCAGCTTGTCGAGGCGGCGGTGCTGCGTGAAGCGCCCCTCGGGCCTTCCGACCTTGGCGCTGCGCGGCTTCGCGATCCTTCCTGGGAGCGTCGTCGTCCGCATGCGTGCGCTCAGATCTTCCGGCCGCGGAGCTCCTTCTTGTACTTCTCCTTGTACTGGTCGTGACACGTGCGGCACGAGGCCTTCGTCGCCGTCATGTCCGATGCGCGTGCGGCCTTCGCGCCGTCCTTCGCGATCGATGCCCAGTTCGTGTAGCCCGCGGGCGCGAACGTCGCCGTCTTGTCGAGCGCGGTGGCGAGACCCGGGAAGTCCTGCGAGGCGATCGCGGGGTTCGTATTCGCCTTCATCCACGCCTGGAGCGGGCAGTCGGGGAGCGGCTTCGTCCCGCACGCCGCGGCGGTCGCGCCCGCAGATGCCGACTGTGCCGGTGCAACGCCGCCGCTGGCCGACGCCGTGGCGGCAGTCACGGTGGTCGACGTCGAGCTCGGCGCGGTCGCATCGGCACCGCCCGTCGGTTGCGTACCGGTCGTCGTGTCGGCGGCCACCGGCG
>JAXDMI010000081.1:0-3270 GCA_034666145.1 Myxococcales bacterium
TCTCATCATCGACGCCACCGCCCACTATCGTCACAAGCCGTCAGGCATCACGCTGCGGCTCACCGCGAAGAATCTGCTCGATACGACGTACATCCAGGCGCGACGCCCGAACGGGATCTTCCCCGGCCCCTTTCGTCAGATTTTTCTCGGGCTCCGTTGGGAGTGGGAACGCAAGCCGAGCGAGTGACGCCTCGCGAGCGGCGAGGCGCGCGATGGGTCACTTGATCTGGCAGAGCAACTTGCCGCCACACTTTCCGGTGAAGACCGGATCGCTGCACTCGGGTGCGGGACTCTGATTCACGGTCGCGCACGCCACGGAGCAGAAGCTGCCCTTTCGGGCGCCGGTGCCGCCGTCACCGCCGCCGCCGCCACCGCCACCGCCGGCGTCCATACCCGTGCCTTGGCTGAGGCAGTGCCCGCTCGCGCAATCGCCATCGACCGTGCACGTGTCGCCGAGCGCCTTCGTGCCCCCGCTGTCGGCCGCGGACGCCTCGGGGGCCGCGTCAGGGGTCTCGGTTCCGGTCCTTCCGTCACCGCTGCTCGACCCGCCGCTGCTGCTGCACGCAACGACGAGCGAGGCGCAAGCGACTGCGGGAAGGACAGCAAACGAGGCAAGCCGGAACAACCCGGCAGGACGTGAGGAGCGCATCGGATCCACTATGGCAGCGCCGCTCACGCACGCTACGAGAGTTGGGTTACACCCTCGTGACACGTCGCGAGACCGCAACGCTCGGATCGCTGCGGTAGCTCGAAAAAGGCTCGATTGCGGCTCACGACGACACTCGACGGCACCCCCCCTGGGGCGTATGGCGCTCGTCGGGACGATCTCCTAGAACGATCGAGTGTCCGTACGTTTCGCCGAGGCCCGATGAGCGACGACGCCTGCATGCGTTTCCCCAAACGCTGTGCGTGCGGCGCCGTCTGGACGGCGCGCACCTGGACGACGCTCTCGTACGCCGGGCGGATGAGCGACGAGATCGATGACGTCGAGCTCCGGCATTGCACGTGCGGCTCCACGATTTCGATGCCGATCGCGGCGGTTCGCGATCCGCGCCATGCTGGTTGATGGGGCGGACCGCGGCGCCGACCGCGCGACTGCGTCGCGATGGCCGGCGACGGTATCAACGATGCGCCGGCAGCGAGAGCGCGCACGTGCGGAAGCCCGCCAGCACGTCGCGGCGATGCGGCGGATAGAAGTTGCGCCACGTGTTGCGCAGCAGACGCGCTCGCGTCGCCCAGCATCCGCCGCGTAGCACTTTGTGCGGAGACGCAAACCACGGCGCAGAGTACTCGGCGTACGGATCGATCACGAAGCCCGGGTACGGAGCGAAGTCGCTCGCGGTCCACTCCCAGACGTTGCCGATCATCTGACGACATCCGTAGGCGCTGTCACCGGCCGCGAGAGCAGCGACGTCGACGGGGCCGCCGGCCGCGCCGTCGAGGTTCGCAACGGCCGGAGACGGTGCTTCATCACCCCACGGGAAACGACGCTTCTCCTTCGTCGATGCTGCCAGCTCCCACTCCGCTTCGCTCGGCAGTCGACGCTTCGCCCAGCGGCAGTAGGCGTCCGCTTCGTACCAGCAGACGTGGCTCACCGGCTGATGAGGAGGTGGCGCGACGATTCGATCGTAGCGGCGCACGTCGAACGAGCCTCCGCGCGGATGCCAGTAGACCGGATGCGACGCGCCGGCTCCGGTGCGCCATCTCCAGCCTTCATCGCTCCAGAGATCGCGCCGCTCGTAACCTTTGTCGGCGACGAACGCGGCGAAGTCCTCGTTCGTGACCGGCGCGCGTGCGATCTGGAACGTGTCGATCTCGACGCGATGGGCCCACTTCTCGTTATCGAAGACGAAGGGCTCTGCCTCGGTCGCGCCCAGCCAGAAAGCTCCGCCCTCGACCTCGACGTCACCGGGGAGCGGTCCCTTCTCTGGCCCCTCGCCGAGAGCCGCCGCGAATCTCGGCGCCGGATAGCCGAGCGTCTGTCGCGTGTACGTGAACGCCTCGTCGTGCATGTCCTCGTGGAACAGCGCGAGCTCGTGAAAATAGGTCTGACCGCCGTCCGCGAGCGCTTCGAGCGAGCGCGCGAGCGTCTCCTCCATGAACGCGAGTGTCGCGAGGCGATCGGGCAGAGCCAGGTCCCATCGTGTGCCGTGCGCGACACGGCTCGAATCGTAGAGAGCGTCCGCGCTCGCGAGGATTGGCGCGCGGCCCCGCGCGTGGCGAAGCGTCCACCATTCCTGGAACCACGCGACGTGCCCGAGCTCCCAGAGCAGGGGATTGACGATGGGGAGCTTCGGTCCGAGCCACTGCGCATCGTCGAGGTCGACCGCGAGCTCCAACGTTCGCTTGCGCGCGTCCCTCAGCGCTTCCGCGATGTCCATGCCGCGGCCCGTACATTACACTCCGCCCCGATGCGAGTCGCGATGGTCTGTCCCGCACCTGCCGGCGCGCGCCTCGGCAATCGTGTCACGGCGCTTCGCTGGAGGAAGATCTTGGCCGAGCTCGGACATCGCGTCGTCATCCGTACCGGCAGGCCCGCCGGCGGATATGACGTGCTCCTCGCGATCCATGCGCGGCATTCCGCCGACGTGGTGCGTTGGTCCCGCGAGACTCATCCGCTTCGTCCGATCGTCCTGGCGTTGACCGGAACGGATCTGTACCGCGACATCCTTCATGACGCTTCGGCGCAGCGTTCGCTCGCGCTCGCCGATGCGCTCGTCGTGCTCCAGGACCGCGCCGCGCTCGCGCTGCCTCGAGAGTACCGCGGACGCGTGCGCGTGATTCGGCAGTCCGCGGATCGGGTGACGCGCAAGCAGCGCAGGAGCGCGACGACGTTCGACGTCGCATTCGTCGCGCATCTCCGCGCGGAGAAGGATCCCCTCCGCGCGGCGCTCGCCGCTCGGACTCTGCCCGAGAAATCGAAGCTACGGATCCTCCATGCCGGCCGTGCGCTCGGCGAGGAATTCCGTATCGGCGCCGAGGCCGAGCAGAGGTCGAACCCGCGCTACCAGTGGCTCGGCGAGATCTCGCCGGCAGCATCGCGTGCGCTCATCGCACGATCGCAGCTGCTCGTGCTGACGAGCGTCATGGAGGGCGGCGCGAACGTGCTCGGTGAGGCCATCGTCTCCGGCACCCCCGTCATCGCCGCGCGCATCCCCGCCACCGTCTCTGCGCTCGGACCTCGCTACCCAGGCCTCTTCGCCGTCGGCGACACCACCGCGCTCGCGCGTCTCTTCCGGCGCGCCGAAGAAGACGCGAAGTTCCTCGCGA